>DATJPR010000001.1:0-8621 GCA_035506295.1 Bacteroidota bacterium
CCGGCATTGAGAAGGGCCGTCCGGACGGTGCCGGGCACGACATAGGGCATGCAGTCCTTCGGGACATTCCCCGGGACTTCCAGGTGTTTCGTCATCCCAATACCGATCGAATAATCTTTCATGAGCCAGGGACCGCTCAGGTCGATTGAGCCGGAAATCGCGTTCGTTTGTGAGACGGCGAAGGTGGGATGAACGAAAGCGACCGTACACGCGAAGCTGAAAAGGAAAGCCAACACTGTTATGCGAAAGCCTGATTTCATGGGGAACCGCCTCCTCACGTAAAAGATTTTGGGAAATCGATGGCTGACAGCCGGCGACAAGGAAGTAAGCTTCCAAAGCTATCGGGAAATTACCAAGGAATCAATCATTGCGTTTTGACATTTCCATGACACCGCGATCAGATGCAAATGATACCTTCTGACAGACTTCATTCTCGAAGGCAACGCCTATGTCCCACTTCCGTTGCATCTTTTCCCTGTTCGTCCTTATGGCCTCGATGTGGCATGGCGCACTCTTCGGTCAGGACACGGCGAAGGTCGTGATCCTCAGCGAACGGGTGGGACCCGACATTGAGCTGGAAGATCAGCGAGCATTCCGCCTTTTTGGCCAGATCAAAGATTTCTACTGTGCGACGGTGTACCAGCGGCCGGACAGCACCTTCTTCGTCCGTATCGTTCTTCAAAGCCCGGACGGAACCCGTCGGGATACCACGATCGATTATCCCTCAACGCTCTTGCTGATGATGGCCGAGAAGATCAACCACTTCGAGGGGCTCGAACGAGGCACATACCGCTTCGGCACGGATCCCGCCGCGCTCCATTTTGCGGAAGGTGGATCAGTCTCCTTTGCGTCGGTGAAGAGTGCCCGACGGGGATCTGACAGATCTTCTGCAGGCAAGATTCCACAACGGGATTCGGTCACAGTTCCTTCGGTGAAGAAGGACACAGCGTTGTCTCCGATCGTCGAGCGGGCATATCCCGATCGCCTACCGCTGGTTCCCGATTCTATCAGCGAGGATCTCCTTGACGGAAGTAGTGTCAATTGCTGGCTCGGGGCAGGACTGTCCTGGTATTCACCCGGCTATGAGGGACTTGCAAGCTCGTATCGCTCCGTCGAGGCGCAATTGCGATCGCTGGGAGCCTCGGTGTTTCTTGGAGATCCCGCCTTTGCCGGATCAGGGATCCTGTGGCTGGACCTGAGAATGCGTCTGGCAGGTGATCTCCTGGGGACGATCGAGGCAGGGACCCAGATCGGCAGCGATACGAAGTTCAGCTCGATCTCCGTCGGGCTGCAGTACAATCTGCCGTATCTGGTGGCGCCCATTCTTCGCCCCTTCATTGCGGCGGCGCTCGGCAGCTTCAAGATCCATGCTGAGCAGGCATTCGATATCCCGCTCAAAGACGGAGGGACGTTCAAAGGAATTATCATCGACGCGTCACATTTCGGGAGTCAGTACTCTGTCGGCATCGAAGTCGGAAGAAGCACCGTGGTGAGCATCTCTGCGAGCTATCTGTCCGTGCCGGTCGTACATCAGACAACCTATCTTGGCACTGACGCGAACATGGACATGAGTAGCTTCCTGATTTCCGCCAGAGTGCTGGTGGCATGGTAGTGAACGCTCACGTTTGCTAAGTTCGAGGTGGTCCCATGAAGCCTCCCTTCTTGTCTCTCGCGGTCCTTGTGTTACTCGCCGTGCAGGCTGCTAACCAGGGATGTACGGTGACGAAGAATATTACGCTTCGCTCGGAACTGAAAACGCCCAGAGCGACCGGGCCGATCTCGTTACTCACCAAAGATAGCTCAACGTACCTGTTGAAAACGTACACTCTTATTGGCCAGGTTCTCGCCGGGAAGGGTACTGTAAGGAAGAACGGCAAAGAGAAGGAATTTGATGGCGAACTCAAGCTCGCCGATATCGGCTACATCAAGGCGAGAGAGACGGATGTCCTGAAGGGGTTGGCGGCAATCGGCTTCACCGCTGCTTTTGTTGGCGTTGTCGGGCAAAGTGGGGGAGCAGCGAGTGGGTTGAATGTGGATGCGAAGATCGTCTACCCGTCAGGCGGAGGCTCATCATGTCCTTTTGTCTATGGGTGGAATGGAACCGCATACACGCTGGAAGGCGAAGCGTTCGGGGTGGGTCTCGGATCTGCGCTCGAACTGACGACCTGCACCGTGCTGCCTTCCCTCGCCGAAGATCGGGGAGGTGTACGAATCAGATTGACGAACGAACGCGCGGAAACGCACTATGTTAATTCAGTGGCCGTCGTTGCCGTGGAGACGCCGCAGGGGAGCACGGTCTATGCCGACGGAAACGGTGCCCTCTGGCCCGTTGTCCACGAAGTCGGTGCGAACGTCGCGGTCGATCGCGATGGGAACGACATCTCAGAACTGGTGGCGCACTGCGACGGACGCTACTGGGAATCCGACCCGGGACGAACGACACAGGGCACGGCGTATCGCGATACGATCGACCTCCTCGTTGATGTCCCCCGCGATGTACGGGAGGGATGTATTGTCGTCCACGCCATCAATACACGGTTGTCGGAAGCGGCCTATGGTCTCGTTGCCGATCTCCTGGGAGCGGAGTCCCTGGAATTTCTCCGCGCAGCCGAACATGACCCGGAAATGATCGAATCCCTCCGGCAATGGGTTCGTGAAGCCGCATTGAACGCGTACCTCTGGAATGGAAGTGGCTGGGACTCCCTCGGAAGACTGCTCCCCGAAGCCAACAGTGTGCCGTTCGCCAAGGTGATCCGCTGGAAGTCAGGCTTCAGGACCCACGATGCGCTTCGGCTCCGGTTCATTTCGCTGCAGGATGTCTGGAAAATCGACGCGTTTGGCTTCGACGCCTCATGCGCTTCGCCACTCGCGCAGCACGCGCTGAAGCTGAAATCGGCGGAGGCCGCCGACGGAGCAGATGTCAGTCGTCGTGTCACAACTTCCGACCATGACTATGCGGTATTGGTGACGGGTGATCGTATCGATATGACGTTCGATGCATGGCAGCCAGCGCCGGGAAACCGTGTGACCTATGCCGCTGATATCCGGGGGTACCTGTACGAGTGGGTTCCTGCAGAACGGCATGAATGGGCGGAGATGCTCTGCGCAGCGTTGCCGACCGGCTCAAGGCTGCCGCTGGTGAAGAGCTTGCTTCGCGACAGGGGGGCGCTTCTGCCGGTGATCTATTCGGTCACTCATCGACCGGCGTCCACCGCTCCAGCAGCTTCTCAGGGATTCCGTCGATAAACCGCGACGGCTTGGACAGGATCATCCCGCTCTCTCGGTCGTAGACGTTGATCGGGTACGTGATGAAGAGGTGTTCCTTCGCCCGCGTGCACGCGACATACATCAGTCGACGTTCCTCTTCGATCGAGTCGTCATCCATTGCTGCCCGCGCAGCAGGAAATCTCCCCTCGAGTGCGTACATCACGAAGACGGAGTTCCACTCCAGACCCTTCGCGCTGTGGATCGTCGAGAGGATCAGCTTCTCGTCGTCGCTTCCCGGGTCGCTGATGTCCGTTACGCTTTCGGTCGCCGGCTCAAGCGCGAGGTCGGTCAAGAGGGTCGAAAGCGATCGATACCGTTCAGTGATCTGCACGAACATCTCCAGGTCCTTCGCCCGCTTGTTGTGATCGTCGTACCGGAGCTTGAAGATCGGCTCGTAGTACTCCAGAAGACGCTGGGTGCGATCCGTGGGGCTGAGATGTTCGGCCGAAGCGTCCTTGAGCGTGGCAAAAAGAGGAACGGCCTTTTCGGGGTACGCCTTATAGTTCGACCACAAGGCGGGAAGCCGTGTGGACTCGGCATCGCCGGTCGGCGCCATTTTCTTCGAGAGGATGTCGTCCAGGATCTTCTCTGCGGTGCGTGGCCCGACGCCATCGACGAGCAGCAGGATCCGGTTCCACGCAACGGCGTCCCGGGGATTGTCGAGTACCCGCAGATAAGAGACGATGTCCTTGATGTGCGCGGTCTCCATGAGCTTGAGGCCGCCGTACTTGACGAACGGGATGTTGGCTTTCGTGAGCTCGAGCTCGAGATCAAAGGAGAGAAAGCCCGAGCGGAAAAGCACGGCGATCTCGCTCAGGGAGATCCCCTCTTCGCGAAGTTCGAGCACCTTCTGGACGATGAAGCGCGACTGGATGTTCTCCGACTGCGCTGCAATGATCACCGGAAGCTCGCCACCGAGCTTGTGCGTGTAGAGTTCTTTGGAGAATTTGTGACGGCTCATGCCAGTGCCTTCTTCAGTGCCCGGATATAGTCCGGCGTCGTTCCGCAGCAGCCGCCGATGAACGAAGCGCCCAGCGCAGCCCACCGCTTTGCGAACACGACATATTCTTCCCGGGAAACATCGCACTCGAACTTTTCCTGCCGCTCGGCCCCGGGGACGCCCACATTCGCGTACACGCCGAAGCGAAGCGGGGAAGTGCGTTTCAAGCGACTGATGGCGGACGTCATCGCGTGCGGCGAAATGCAATTCAACGATAGTGCCCACGGACGATGCGTGAGCACCCGTGTTACGGCCTCTTCCAGGGGCGTTCCGTCGTAGAGATCCCCGTCCGCGTTGCAAAGGAAGCTCACGATCGTGCGGACCCCGGTCCCGGTCGCAGCGGCGCAAGCGGCCTCCGCCTCCCAGGCCGTTCCCATGGTCTCGCACAGGAGAAGATCGACCCCCGCGTCGGCAAGACGCCGCGCATGAAGCCGGTGCTCTCGATCCAACTGGTCGGAGGGAGGAACAAGGTCCGGCCGGTAGCAGTCTTCCAGCGGCGCAATCGAGCCGGCGATCTGCACTTGCCGGTCCGGGAATTTCGCGCGCGCTTCTTTCGCAAGCTCGACGGCCAGCGACGTCAGCTCCGCGGAGCGATCAGGAATACCGGCGAGCCCGAAGGTCCGCGTCGTCGTCCGAAATGTGTTCGCCGTGATGATGTCGGCGCCGGCGGCGACGTATTCTTCATGAATGGCGAGAACGAGCGCCGGGTTATCCATGAGCGAGTTCGCCGACCACAAGGGGAGATCGATATTTGCGCCACGAGAAGCGAGGAGCGTTCCCATGGCACCATCAAGCAATATCATGAGCGTCTGTGGTCCACCGTAAGGGCTATGAATCTGCCAGGATTAGGGAGTATGCAGATTGCGTTGTCTTTGATGCCCGCATCTCAGTTCTCCGAGTCCCACAGTCCCGTAGTCTCCCCCTTTCCCCCCATCTCCCCTTCTCCCCTTCTCCCCTTCCCCCTTTCCCCCCTTCTCCCCTCAGTCCCTCGCCCTGCGGATGATCTCGTTCGTCAGATCCAGGATCGGCTGCGTGCTCCGGTAGTTCTCTTCCAGCTTGATGATCTTGCACTTTCCGAATTGCTCCGGGAAATCCAGGATGTTTCGCACGGTCGCGCCGCGGAAACTGTAGATCGATTGCGCGTCGTCGCCGACAACCATGACGTTGTGATGGCGGGAAGCGAGAAGCTGGACAATCTCGGCCTGGATGAGGTTCGTGTCCTGATATTCGTCCACCATGATGTACTTGTAGCGGTCGCAGATCTTGAGGCGCACCTGCTCCACGTCTCGAAGGAGCTTTCGCAGGTAGAGCAAAAGATCGTCATAGTCCATCAGGTTATGGCGCGACTTGTATTCTTCGAACGCCCGCTGAAGCCGGGTGATTTCCTCCAGATATCCTTCGTAGTGCGGATACTCATCGCGCAGGATATCGCGGATCGGGCGGACCGTATTCACGGCCATCGAAAAGATATCGTACAGCGTCTGCTTGCGGGGAAAGCGCTTCTCCTTCATGTCAAACTTCAGCTTCGTGCGGAGGAGATTCACGACGTCTTCGGCATCTCCCTGGTCGAGGATGCTGAAGGACGATTCGAAGCCGACGAGCGGAGCGTACTGCCGGAGGACGAGATTGGCGAAGGAGTGGAACGTCCCACCCGCGACATTCTCGCATCGAGCATCGAGGAGCATGGATGCACGGCGAAGCATCTCCTGCGCTGCGCGGCGCGTGAAGGTCAGGAGGAGAATCGCTTCGGGCTTCACCCCGAGCTCGACGAGATACGCGACGCGATAGACGATGGTCCGCGTTTTCCCCGTGCCTGCGCCGGCGACGATCAGATGCGGGCCGTTGACCGACGAGACCGCGTCGTATTGGGCGGCATTCAGCTCGTTCCGATAGTCGATCTTGAACTTCTGCGGCACCGAAGGAGCGGCTTCGGGCTCGGCGTAGGGAGTTTTCTTGAGAACGTATTTCTTCATGGCTGAACTCATCCCCCTATCCCCCTTCTCTTGTAAAGAGAAGGGGGAGCGAAGGTCCGAGCGGAATGCACCCCTCTCTTTTTAAGAGAGGGGGTGGGGTGAGTTCCGCCGGTTCACAGCTTCTTTGCCGGATACTGTTCCAGGGTGTCAAGGATCCCCTCAATCGTCTTCGGTGAATTTCCTTCGGCGCGATTGTTCACGTACACATACAGTGATTTCTTCTCCGCCACGCAGTGGTGGACGGCCTCGACGATCCCCTCGCGAAGCTCCCGGTTCTCTTCTTTGATGTGATCGTACGGTTTGAACATCTGGACGGCCTGCTCATAGGTCCGTCCCGGTTTGAGCAGTGCGCGGATCACGGAAAAATCCGTCGTGAGCGTTCCCGAAATCGCCACCTGACGGAGGATCGGCGGCATGCGGGTCCAGTTGTTCAGGACGTGAGCGACACCATGCTTTGCCAGGAGGGCGAGATAGTCGCTCGTGAGGAAATCCTCGTTCCGGATCTCGACCGCATAGGAATAGCCGCGCGGCAGTTTCGCGAGAAATTCCTCCAGCGCGGCGAGGAACCGCTCATCGTTGATGCCCGAGCTCGGGTAGAACGTCGAGAACTCGAAGATGATCGCCCCCCGCTTGGTGCCGAGAGCATCGAGCGGCCGGAGGAAGGCGTCTTCAAACAGACCGGCATTGAGAAAATCCGGGTTGCTTTTTCCTGCGAGCGCGCCATAGCGGGCGATGCCGGGGTAGCGGAACACGGTGATTCTGTCCGTCACTTTCAGAGCGAGGCGGAACCCTTCAGGCGTCTGATCGTTGATGCGCTCCATGGTTTCGCGGTCGGGGAAATCATAGAGCGCAAAATCGGCGCAGACCGTCGGGAAGAGCGTCGCATATTCGGCAAGGCACTCCTGTTCGAAGCTCCGCTGTGACGCATAGCGGCGGTTGTACACCATCCCTTTCCACCCCGGATATTTCCAGGAGGAGGATCCGAAGAGAATGCCGCGCGACGCCCACGACGCGAGGCGTTCCTTGTTCCGCTCGGCGTACTCGGATGTCGGCGGGCTCTGCGGCTCGGGGAAGAGCGGGAGCGTGTCGTGCTCGGGATCTGGCTTTTTCCTTTTCGGCATGGCTCAATATACGAACGCGCCGGACGAAAGAAAAAGTCCACACACCGTGTGGACTTTTCTTTTCCTGAAACACATTGCCCGGCCTTACGTGCCCGCGCCGAATCCGGTGGCGACAGAGAAGACCGCCCAGAGGACCCAGAGGGCGACCACGAGGACGAGGACCTTGGGGAGATCTTTCTGGAAGAGCCTGGACAGTCCGATACCGACGACGCCGAGATTCCAGAAGGTGAACAGATTGATCTTCTGCAGCGCGAGATGGACTTTGTTCTCGATCGAGAAGTTGTTGATGACCGCGAGCGCGAGGTTCGGTCCGGCATGCAGCTTATCGAACGCGATCGCCATGATCGTGGTGACGATGGACTCCAGGCATGCGATAAAGAACGTCAGGCCGATCACTTCAACCACTTTCATATACGGCGCCGCGACTTTCATGACCGTCCTGCCGAGCAGCCAGTAGACGAGGCAGATCAGGAAGGTGGCGATGGGGGTCATGATCAGGAGCGAGCCGCCGGTGATCATCATCATCCAGGGCGACGTCGGGTCGGTGAATTTCTCCGTCTGTTCCCGTGCCTGATCGGCCTGTTCGGCGGTCATCTGTCCCTTCTGGATCGCCTCTTGGAACCGTTTCTCCGATTGCTGCGCGATCTGGTCTTTCAGTTGACTGCCGAGCGACGGGTTGCGCATGGTGAGTTGGGACATCGCGAACGTGATGATGATGAAGAGGATCATCGGCACGATCCAGTTCGACGATGTCGGGGGCGTCGCCCGGACGTTGTCGTAGAGCTCGCCCGGTGCGGCGAAGATGTTCGTCAGTTTTTCGGTGAACGACATCGGTGCAACCTGGGGTTCACCCGTTGGTTGCGTGGTAGACGTGTCTTGCATGGAGGCTCCTATGGTGGGTGGAGACGGCGCAACGTAGTGAAAAACCTCTTGAGAATCAATGGTGGGGATACGACATTTTTGACGCAGCGTGACTTGACAATACGACATTTTTGTCGTAGTCTCAACTCATCCCCAAACAGATCCCCCCATCCCCCTCTCTCCCCCTCTCCCCTTCGCGCGATGGCGAGAGAGGGAGAACGGGGGATGGGGGGACAAGGGGAATAGGGGGATGAGTTTATGCGAACGTACCTTCACCTCGACCTCGACAGTTTCTACGCCTCTGTCGAAACCGCGCTCCGCCCCGAGCTGCGTGGCGTACCGGTGTGTGTGGGAGGGCAGCGGGGAGGGCGCGGGATTGTGACCTGTCCGAACTACGCA
>DATJPR010000002.1:0-3011 GCA_035506295.1 Bacteroidota bacterium
GTTCATTTGTAGATACGAAGAAGCTCCTGCTAATTCGATAGCGATCGGGTGTGAAGAACGTAAAAAGGCGACCTCATATCACGGGGGTCGCCTTCTTCGTATCACGACACTATTTTCCGCTTTCACCGGTTCGAGGATAGAATGTCTGCAGCAATGGCAGGAGGAGAAGATATCTGCCGAACAAAGCGTCTCTTTTGACTCGGTCGTTATCTCGGACACAGTCATAGGCTGACTCAGGTACGACAGTTATTTCGATTATCGGGCCGGAATAATCATGGGATACCAGCGGATGTCGAACTTAGGCTAGCATGGTGCGGAGTGGCTCCGTGACGACGATTAGGAGTTGATTGTCGTTAGGTTGTTCATTCAAGTGTGTGCCCGGTTCCGGGCACTTAGAGTTTTGCCCAATAATGGTATCATTGTGGTACATTCCTTGTTTCCCCCTCGTTTCAAGAGGCGTCATCACAACGGTCAGTGCGCTGACGCCTCATAATATTCAGGAGATGCATCCCGGGGCGCTATCTGCAAGTCATATCTGCTGCGTTATCTGACTATATAAACCACTGCACCCCCCCCCCAAAGGACCGAATCTCTTTTCAACCTTTGGAGCTATTCCCATTCGAAATCCTGCTTCGTAGCATTTACTTTGCGGTTCATGATTTGTGCCGCAACGGAGAGGATCCACATGCACCAAAACCACTCGGCAGCAGAGAAGTTGCCTTCCGACGATGCACTAGCGCTTGGGGTACGCGAGCTGGATATAACGCTCATCCGTCCGACAAACTATACGGATGACGGATATCCGATCCAGATGCGCGTTGGCGTGATTCGCAGCAACACCCTGACACAGATGGGCACACTTGCAAGGGAACTCGCACGCTATCCTTTCTTCGCGGGCCTGCAGATCAACATCCGGTTGATCGACGAGGCGATTCAGAGGATTCCGGTTCGCGCGATCATAAAGAAATCAGAACTGCCCGGCGTGAAATCAATCGTCATGCTCGTCGGAGTTCAGACCAATCAGTTCCCCCGTGCACAGGATGTCTCTTCCTGGTTCTTGGCGCAAGGCGTTCCCGTGCTGATCGGCGGCTTTCACGTCAGCGGAATGCTGGCGATGATTGGTCTCACCAGCGACCTCAGAACGGCAATGTGTGCCGGCAACACACTGGTTGCGGGGGAGGTGGAAGGGGAGCGCTTGCCCCATATTGTCGAAGATGTAATCAGGGGTCAGGCAGAGCCCTTATACAATTTCCTGAGTCCTACGCCTGATCTTTCGAACATCCCCACGCCCCGACTTACGAAGGAAGACCTGAGAGGGTTTGCGTCGCCCTATAGCACTATTGACACCGGCCGGGGATGCGTCTTTGCATGCGAGTTCTGCACTATTATTAACGTTCAGGGCCGAACGATGAGGTGCAGGGAACCCGAGCAGGTTGTTGACTTTGTCAGGCAGAATTACCACGGGGCGGGGATAGTCCACAGCTTCTTCACGGATGACAATATCGCCCGTAACCCGCGCTGGCGTGAGCTTTTTCAGGGACTCATTCGCCTGCGTGAGGAAGAAAATATTCCGTTCACATTCATGATGCAAAGCGATCTCGCCGCCCGAAAGATCCCCCCGGGCGACTTCTTCAAAGTCGCCGCGCGGGCGGGATGCAACCAGGTATTCTTCGGAGTTGAGAGCGTTAACCGGGACAATCTGCGCTCCCAGGGCAAATTCCAGAATCAGGTTGCGGAATACAAGGAACTTTCAACGCATCTTCATTCACTCGGCATCGCATGCCATGCAGGATACATTCTCGGACTACCGTTCGACACCCCCACGAGCATCAAGGCCGATATTGCAGAGCTGCAGCGAATTGGATTTGATTCCGCGTCGTTTTATGTCCTGACCCCATTGCCCGGATCGAAAGACCATCAGCGATGGTGGCGCGAGCGCAGGTGGATGGATTCGGACTTCAATACCTACGATTCAGCACACGTCGCAGTGGTTCCGGACCGGATGACACCGAGCGAACTGATGGATGCCTATCGGGGGGCATGGGAACAGTTTTACAGCATCGATCATATGGTAGACGCACTTAAGGTGTGGCGCTACAACTGGTCGACGTACTGGAATCGCCTCTTTTTTTTCGCGGCATATCTGTATGCATCACGGATCGAACGCCTCCACCCGATGAATTGCGGGTTCTGGACTGTACGCCGTAGAGCTGATCGACGTTCAGGCATCGTCAGGGAGGGAATCTTCCCTTTCTGGTGGAACCGACTCGCTTCAATCGGGATAAGGCTGTGGGGAATCGTGAAGCTTTTTTTTCAACTTGAGGAGGTCTGGCTTCGGAGCCGCCCCAAGAGCAAGCTGGAGGAGGGTTTGCACGACCTGGTGGGCAGGACAAGAAAAGAAGCCACGGACTGGCGTGATCTGAAGGCAAGGGAACTTGTCGTGCTCTACAGGAAACTCTGTGACGACATGCCCGAAGTCAAAGTTCCCTCCGTTCTTCGCCTGTGGATGATGAAACATAATCCATTTGCGGTCGCATTCACGAGAGCGTACGCGGAGAGAATCTGGAGACAATGGTATCTCCATGTGTGGAATCCCTTGAAATGGGCCGAGGTCTGGCTTTTTGAATGGGCGAATGGGATTCGATTCCTCAATCATCTTCTCGTCGAAGGCAGGTAGGGAGAGAATTGAATTCACTTAGCTCCCAGGACCCGGGGGCATGTGGATTATGTGATTGGAGAGGTGAGATTGAGGCTTATTCGTGTGGTCCTGCAAGGAGACCGGATTCTCTCGAGAACAGCTTCCTCAGAAAGCGTTGCCTGCACTGCCTCAGGCGCGAAGAAGAATGAGCCCGACGATTGTCCCGGGCTCGCTGCGTTTAGAAGGTCATCACCCGCAACTCAAACATGTTCGCATTCCTTAAATCCCCTGTTCCGGGCACAGTAGGTTTAATTCTCATTGTCACTTACCGCCAGCAATTTACCTTCCAGGAGTTTCATCTTTACGCCTTCGT
>DATJPR010000003.1:0-8809 GCA_035506295.1 Bacteroidota bacterium
TTCGCGACGAACTCTGTGATCTGCGAAGGTCTTGTCCAATCGTATCCGTACTCGCTGAAGAGCGGCAGCCGTTCCGACGGAAGCTGCTGCAATTCCTGACTGGTGAAATCGAGGCCGGTATTGATCGGGTACTCCTCGCCAAGTTCGAACCCCGAGTGAATGAACGGGATGCCGGGGAGAAACGCATTCACGATCAGCGACCACCGGGAAAATGCCATGCCGCCCGGCCGTGCCGCGGCGCGATGGGTGTTGTGATTTTCCGCTGTGGCAAAAAACGGAATGGGGAAGGTCTCGTTCTGCAGCCGCCAGAGGAACTCCTGCATGTGCTGCGGTGTGTGCTGCACATGCCACAGATACCCGAAGACGGCGTTGTAGCCTTCCTCCCTGCTCTTCCGGGTGATGGCAAAGTTCTCGTCCCAGAACGCGAAGTCGGGATTGATGTCGCGCGCGGACTTCACCATGCGCGCCTTCAGGTTCATGGGGAGAGCATGACCCATGTCGATCATCACGCCATCGATGCCAAATTCATTTTGATAGTAGGGCACGATGCCTGCAATCGAATCCCACAGCGGTCGATTGATGTTCTCTTCCCTGGCAAGCCGCGAGTCATACATCCGAATCGTATTATAGCCGATATAATTGAAGTCGGGATGGTTGTACATCTTGAGATACGTGACATCGTTCCACGGCGGTTGATTGTCGTCCGGCGGCCAGTCGGCGAACGCGCCTGGGATCTTCACGCGTACCTTTGCTGCTGTGGTTCCGACGTACCGGCCGTCGACGCGTTTGACGCTGGGGGCCGGCGGCGGCTCGGTGAAGAACCGGCGATATTTCTCATGGGGAGGCGGGAGTTCCCCGAACCGGCCGTTGTTCACCGCATCATGGATGCGCCCGAGTTCCTCCGGCGTGAAGAGCGGCGATCCGTATTTCTCTTCATTGACTTCCCCTCCCTGCCGTAGGGGAATCTCTTCACGGATCCAGTAGAACCACTCCGGATGTTCCTTCACCCAATCCCCGTCTTTCGCCGCCGTGCGAAACACGAATTCCACGACGATACGAAAGCCCATGCGGTGCGCGGCTTCAACGAACGCCTTGAACTCGGTCTTCACATCCAGGCCGAGGGCGGGCTCCGACAGGCCTTCGTCGATCGCATAAGGATTGCGAATGGCGTACGGGGATCCAAGCGTTCCCTTGTTCCCGTCCTGTCCGATGGACGTAATCGGCAAGAGGTGAATCACCGTCGCACCAAGCCGCTTGATGTACGGGAGCATGGCGATCCCCTTCAGGAACGTCCCGGTTTCCCGGTACCCTCGTTCATTCAGGGGAAGATCAAGTCTCCCGTTGCCGTTGTGGTCGACGGCGCCAGCCGTCCTGAGGAACATATTGTAAATCACGGCATCCCTGCTCCACTCCCCGCCTGTGTGCGGCGGAGCGGCGGGCGGTTGCGTCTTCAGGATGGACCGCACGATGCCGAGATAGAATTCGGCCGGCTCGACCACGCTAAGCGGCTTCTGCGGCGAGGGTTCGGTCCAGAGAGAAGGAACAGCGTACGGTGTGCGTCCCTTTCCCTTTTCCAGCGGCGCCCGGCGAAGGAGAGCGTCCTCGAGCTGCATGAGTGCGGACGGATGCGATGAACGGATGTCTTTCATGGTAGCAAATGAAGGATGTGGCGACTGCCTCGTGTTGGACGATCGAGCTCGACTACTTGGCCATGACCCCGCGGTCCTTGTCGGCGCCTGCAGGTTTCGGCGACACCGTGTCTTGAATCACAGGCTGAAGGTTCGGCCAGACAAGATGAGCGCCCGCCTTGTCGGCGAAGGTGTAGATGTTTTTCAAGTGTGTCATGTACGCAAGATCGAACGGCTTGTCTCCACCCGGCGCGGTCTGATCGTCTCCATACCACCAGAACCAGTCCGATCCCTCGGCGGCATACAGTTCCTCCCAGGCCTTCCAACCATACCACGCCCGGGTGTTCTCTTGCGGAGGCGGTTTCAGAGGGTCGGGAGGACGAATGCCCGAGGATCCCAGATCCGTCCGGGCTTTCAGCAAATATGACCACGCGGTGTTCTCCTCACGCTCCCCGATCCAGGTGTCGAAATTTGCATTGATCCATGATCCGGGCCAGAGTCTCTTCATCCTCGGGAGAGAGGACACAGGGTGGGCGGGGACGTTGCGCGACGGATTGCCCGCGATGTATTCCGACGTGGTCACGGTGATCACACGCTTCTCGTGAGCGAGGGCACTCAGCTTTCTGTAGAACGCATGCAAAAAGACCTTGCCGTCCATATCCTTCTTGTACCACTCCCAGGCGTTTTCGCCGTCGAGGATCACCGTCAGAAGGCCATCAGGTTCGCTTGCGCGGGGCGCTCTCGCCAGGATGGTCTGTACGAAGTCCTCTGCCGCGGCTTCGCCATCATAGTCCTGGTAGGTGAAGCCGATTCTATCGGAAAGCTCCGTGTCCCGGAAGACGAGGACCATCCAGGCCGTTGTGTCAGCCTCTCCCCGGCCGCCGGCAGGGAAACAATATGGTTTCGTGTTCGGCTGGTTCTCGGGATCAGAGCGCGAAAGGACCTTCACATCGCTGGCGATCCATTCGAGACCGTATTTCGCAAAGATCGGCAACACCGATTGCGCGACGGAGCCCTCGGCGGGCCACATCCCGGCAGGGGAGGCGCCGAAGGTCTTCCGGTACATTGCCACTGCCTTCGCGACCTGCGCATCAGCGTCGGCGGGGAACGCGTACCGCGGCGGAAGGGAATCCTTCGGCTGGCACACACGCGCGATATCGGTGTTATAGATCAGCGGAAGGATCGGATGATAGAACGGCGTGGTCAGAATTTCGATCTGACCTGTCCCCTTCGCGAGGTCGAGCCGCAATTCCCTGTGGATCGGAACGACGGCGGCCATCACCTTGTACGCTTCGATCACCATCCTGACGCAATCGCGCTCGGTGACCGGATGTTGCAGAGAGAACTTGCCGTCAGCACGGTATTGCACAAACGAAGTTAGATCACAGATACTTCCATCGGGAAGAGTCACCGGCCCACGCAAGAAATCAGGATCGAAATGCGCGAGATAGAACCAGAACTTGATCTCCCGCATCTCCTGCACTGTGAAGATCGCGCCGGAACGGGAAGCCGACTGCGTGAGCTTCTTCTGGAGCGCCTCATATTCGGGAAAGCGGGAAATTTGCACGGGGCTGATGCCAAAGGCGTTCCAAGGGTTGCGGTACAGGTAGTCCATATCCGTCGAGTCGAAGGATGACGTGTTCTTCAGCATCAGGTCGATCCAGGGATCGGTCCTCCCTTTCCAACGGCGGAGAAAGCCTGCAACATCCATCTCATCAAGCTTCGTGTCGATGAACGGCCCGAGCCGGTCGACATAGTACGAAAGCAGCTGGTTGAGAAGCGACGAGCTGAGGTTGATCGTGCAGTGTATGTCAGGATATTCCCGCAGCATCGCGGCCATATCGTAGTAGTCCTTCGTCGCATGCGTCCGCACCCACGGCCCCGTCAGCTGATCCTTCTCGGGGTTCACGTACAACGGCTGATGCTGATGCCAGATGATATTGAGGTACAGAGGCTTGCGGTCCGTCACGGGAGGATACGCGTCCGCGTGTTGTGAAAGAGCGGGAGAACAATTGAGCGCGAGAAGACACGCTGCGATTCCAGGAAACTTCGAGGAGAGCATTGGGAGGTGCATGAGTGCGCGCGCCCAGCAATAATGTCTATGCAGCCCCATCGACTATCTGCATGGTAGTAGGTAGTAGGCAGTATGCAGTAGGCGGTAAGGAGAAAATAATTGGTAATCACATGATGCTAACGTACAAGAACCATCGATCGGACCAGTCGGGTCTCTCCCGAGATCAGCTCGTAGAAATAGACGCCCGAGGAGAACCGACTTCCGTCGAACCGCACTTCATAGCTCCCCGGTACCTGCGTCTGATCCACGAGAACAGCAACCTCGCGTCCCAGCACATCGTACACCACAAGCCGCACCTGACTGATCCCTGAAACCTGATACCTGATCCCTGTCGTCGGATTAAACGGGTTCGGGTAATTCTGCAGCAGGCGGAAATCACTCGGCGGCGGAGTTCCCGTATTCACCGCGGTTGGCAGCTGCGTGATGCTTACACTGTCTGCCGTCGTTGAGATCGTATAGATCGCGGTGCCGTACGCAGGGAGGTTCACGGCGAACGCCGGGAACGATGATGTTGCGATTCTCGTGCGAGCGTTTCCATAAAGTTCGTTGGCATAGACGGAATCGGGGGAGCCGATGAATTTCAGACGGGCGGTCGTCAGGTCGAGGATCGCCGAGACCGGGCCTCCCGATCCGTTGACAACGGTGAGGCCGTTCTGGTCGGCATACGGACGCGAAAATGCGTAGGCAAGTCCGGTGTTGCACGAGACGCGAATGAAGTCGGAGGAGTCGGCAGACGTGACGCTCCCGTCGCCGTTCGTGTCGTACTTGTGCTGCGTGAACGCCGGGAATTGCCCCCGGATGGTTGCCAATTTCTGATAGTGCGGCGTAAGAAGCGTGCGTCCCTGGAAATTCCAATCGATGACGCTCCGGTCGCGGTTCTCTTTGGTCCCCGAAACGCCATACCCCATTCCTACTTCCTGACCGTTCCAGAGCATTGGCAGCCCCGGAATCGTGAAGAGCACGCTTGCCAACGGCATCGTTCGCATAAACGATGTCGTGGCGTCAAGGGCGCCGTTGTTCGAATAAAGGTACGAAATTCTGTCCTCGTCCTGGGACTCCAGGAACCGGAGATACAGCGCATCGGGACCGGGATAGAACCCCCCGTTGTCGATCTCCGTGTGCAGGTTATTAAATGCCGTTGCCGAGCTGTTGTTGTAGAACGAGGAGAACTGGTTGACGTAGAGTTTGAAATCGTATGATGCGTCGAGGCCGCCGGGCACCGTGCCCGTGTAGTCGGCATAGATGGTTTCCGTCCCGGTGCCGGTGCCGTCGTCTTCGCCAAGGAGAAGGATATCCGGTTTGAGGTGTTTCAACGCTGTCCGGACGGGGATTCCCATGTATTGTTCCCCGTAGCGCCGATGCGGGCCCCAGTAGACGTCGAACCGGTATCCGTCGATCCCGTACTGCGTGATCCAGTACTTGTACACGTTGATCATTTCGGCGCGCATATCCGGATCAGACCAGTTGAAATTCAGGAGCTGGTCGCTGAAGCCGCAGTAGTAGTTGAAACCGGAGGCGTCAAGACAGTCGCCGAGGCCGTTGGTGTTTGCCGTGATCATCCTGTGCTCGTACCACGTCCAGTAGCGCGAGTCCACGCCGAAGGTGTGCGCGTCCTGCGACCATGGATGAAAGCGGCTGGAGTGGTTCGGCGTCACGTCGAGGATGACCTTGAGGCCAAGGGAGTGCGCCTGATCGACAAAATTCTTGAAGTCCTGATTGGTGCCGTACTCGGGGGCTACAGTGTAGAAATCGACGATGTTGTATCCGGGACCGATGTTGTTATCGATCGGGTACGCATTCTTCATCACCGGCATCAGCCAGATGATGGAAAAGCCCATGTCGTGAATGTACTGAAGGCGCTTCGCAGCCTCGTTGATGGTCCCCGCAGCCGACATCGCCTTCGGGAAGAGAAAATAGATGCGGCCGTTTCTCGCCCACGCCGGATTGGATTTGAAGGTCGACGGCAGAATGCTCTTGTCCGACTTCACCTCCACATACGCGCGCGTGGTGTCCGCATTCCCATTCACATCCCTGGCGATCAATCCGATGAAATAGACACCGGGAACTGACGGCTTCGAGACCATGATGGTCGCGGTAGACGTCCCGTTGATTCCGCCGAGTTGAGAGGGATTGCCGGGGTCCTCGGACCACGCGTAGGCAAGCGTCGCCGTCTGACCGGAGTCGGGATCGGTGCTCCCCGTGGCCGAAAGCTGAAACGAAGGGCCGGCATCGCTCACCGTGATGAGCGCGTTCGGTGTGTGGTTCACGACATACGTAAACGTTGCCGGTGTCGACGCGACTCGTGTTCCCTGCGAATCGACGATCGCCATGTAGCTGTTCGCACCTTCTACCAGCGTGTCGGTCAGGGAAAACGCACCCCCGGAGCACACAACACTCATGCTGTCGGTCCCGTTGTGGACGACGGTCACATTGTGGATCGCCGTGTCCTGGACGAGGCCGCGCAGAGTTCGGATGGGGTTCCTCGTGCTATAGCCGCCCTGCGTCGTGATCTGGACATAGCCGCCCTGCGTCACGAAGGTCACCGTGTCAGCATTCACTCCCCCCGCTGTCGAATGGGCTGTGAGAATGAGCGTATGTGAGCCGTTAACAAGCGCTGTGGGAACAGTCCATGTGAACTCATGGTTCGAGCTGTTGTAGGAAGAAGGCGAGGGAGAAAACGGCTGGGAATCGACGGTTACCGAAATCGTACTGCTGTCTATCGATGCGCCCACTTTCGGAAAGAGGAACGCCGTGATCGTGGGCGTAGTGGTTTTAACGACCGCCTGACGTTGATTGGGCAACAGTTGATAGATCGTCGGGTCTTTGGTGTAAACAAACGTATTGTTGTTGTCCGCACTGTTCACATGAGGATTCAGCGGGTCGTTGGGCCAATCGCCCACGCCCGAGTAGTAGAATTTATACTGCCACGCCCCGTGGATGCCGTTTACCGGAGGATTCGGATTGCCGCCGAGGGGAAGCCGCAAAGTTGTTGTCCAGACGCCGACGTTGTCGAACGACATTGGCAACTGGGTATTGGTCCACGGAGGGGTGTTGAATTCTCCCACGAGGAATACTGTCGGACTGCCAGGTCTGGCGTAGCGAAACGTCACATCAACTGAATCCTGTCCCCTTGTCTGAAGAAAGAGGCACGCCAGCACAATCGCAACGCCCAAAAGTCGTCTCACGGAGACTCCAACACGAATTGTGAAACACTCGACCAACAAGGCATGTGTGATAGGGAGATATCCAGAAGGGAACGCTGACAAAGATTTGGAAGCGCTTCCACACAAAATCGTCAATTTTTCTTTTACTGTCAAGCGTTTTTTGGGCTCCACGGACAATAATTCATGAAAGAACGTGTGGAAGAAGCAGCTTTGGAAGGAAGGGTGTATATTACAATTATGAAGCCCGAAAGGAAAGGTCCAGCACGAAGAGCTACTCCAGTGCTTTCCCGGAAAGCCCTGTGGATCATCACCCTCCTGTTCCCCATCATTCTGTTCCTGGCTGTTGAAGGACTTCTACGACTTCTCCGATTCGGGCCCGATCTCTCTTTGTTCGTCCCGCTCGAGGTCAACGGGAAGGCTTACGAGGTGATGAATCCGGCTGTGTCGATGCGGTACTTTTCGAGAGTCGACTTTCGACCTGCAACCTCCCTGGACGTCCTCGAGACGCCGAAATCGCCCGACGCGTTCCGCATTTTTTGTCTCGGAGAGTCGACAACCGTTGGATTTCCCTACTGGTACAACGCTGCGTTTCCCTCCTTCCTCCGGGACTACCTGACTCGCCTTTGCCCCGGCAGGAAGATCGAAGTGGTTAACCTCGGGATGACCGCGACCAACTCGTTCACCGTGCTCGACGAGGCCCGGGAAGTCCTCCACTACCAGCCGGATGCAATCGTCGTCTACGACGGTCACAATGAATTCTACGGCGCTCTCGGTGTCGCATCCCGCGAAAGCGTGGGCAGAGCTCGATGGATGGTCGAGGTGTATCTCAAACTCCTGCACCTCAAGACGTTTGTCCTCCTTCGCGATGCATACCGTGAGGTCGTCTCGATCTTTCGGAACTCTTCCGATCGGATGGATCGATCGACGATGATGGAGAAGATGGCCCGGGGGAATCTGATTCCCTACGGATCCACGCTCTACGAAGACGGTGTGCAGAGCTTCAGAGAGAATATGCGTGATCTCACATCCCTGTGCAGGGACGCCGGCGTACCGCTGCTTCTCTGCACGCAGGTGTCGAACCTCCGGGACCTTCCGCCCTTTGCCTCACTGCACAAGGTTGGATTGGGCACCACGGAACGTGAAAGCAGCGATCAATTGGTCCGCTCGGGCCAGACATTGTTGTCCGAACGAAGATTCGACGAATCACTGGAGAGACTCGATGAGGCCGTCGCCATAGACCCGGAATTCGCTCTCACGCACTATCTTCTCGCGTGCGATGACGATTCCCTCGGTCGCGACTCCGCAGCCCGCATCGAGTACACGCTGGCGCGCGACATGGATCCGGTGCGATTCCGGGCATCGAGCGATCTGAACTCGGTGATTCGAGACCTCCGCGGTCGGGCCTGCATCGCCGACGTGGAGTCACTCTTTGCTGCCAACTCGGAACGGGGGATCATCGGTCGCTCGCTCATCACCGAACATCTGCATCCGACGATCTACGGTCAGTTTCTCATCGCCCGCGCGATCATCGCCTGCATGAAGTCCCATGGCGTTCTCCTGTCGACGGAGGAGTGGCGCAACCGGGATACCGTCCCGCCGTCGGAACTATGGACCGAAAGGCCGGTGACCGCTCTCGACGAGCGTATCGGGAATCGAAAGAAGGAAATCGTCACGGCGGGCTGGCCGTTCGTGCAGGAAGAGAAAGTGCTTGAGGACATTTCCCCTTCTGACACCCTGGGCCTTATCGCCGAAAATGTCACGCGAGGGGAGTGGACCTGGCGGCAGGCTCATGAGGAAGCCGCGGCCTACTACGCCCGGCGCAAGGAATTCTTCAAGGCTGCGGAAGAGATGAGGGCGATCGCCCTAACCTACAGAGAGGACGCTGTTGCCTATCAACAATGGGCGCGCTTTGCGCTCCGGGCCGGGGGATACGCCGTGGCCCA
>DATJPR010000004.1:0-5543 GCA_035506295.1 Bacteroidota bacterium
CAGCTCGAACTTCTCGATGCGCAGGTCGCGATGACACGGACCCAGACCAATCGGGCGCAGGCCCTCTATGATTACCTCGTGGCCAAGGCCGTCTGGGCCGAGGCTGTCGGGCGAGGACACGAATAACCACACCGGACATGGCAATGAAAACCCTCTCTCCATCAGTTTCTGTGCTTTCCCTGGGATTCTTCGCTCTTCTTCTTGCCGGTTGCGGCGGCGGAAAAGGCGATGCTCCGGATGCAGCCGGACAGCGACCCGCGCGGATCGTCCCCGTCGAAGTCGCTACGGCTTCACGCCGGCAACTTTCTGTATCGCGTACGTATTCCGGCTCGCTCGAAGGTCAGGAGCAGGCGAACATCGTTGCCAAGCTTTCCGAACGCGTAACGGCCCTGCCCGTGCGCGTGGGAGCGCAGGTCCACGCCGGACAGACGATCGTCGCCCTGGACAAGAGCGGCACGACGTCGCAATATTTCCAGGCCGAGGCGAACTACAAGAACGCCGAAAAAACCGTTCAGCGGATGAAATCACTCTTTGCGGAAGGTGCGGTCTCCGCCCAAACGCTGGATGGGGCACAGACGGCGTACGACGTCGCCAGGGCGAATTTTGAAGCAGCACGAAGCGCCGTCGAGTTGTCGACGCCGATCGACGGCGTGGTGACGGCGATCAACATCAACGTGGGAGAACTTCCTTCGCCGGGCGCGGTCCTCTCCACGGTCGCCCGGATCGAGCGCATGAAGGTCACCTTCAACATGAATGAAACGGATGTCGCCAACATCCGGCTCGGACAGAAGGTCAACCTCGCCTCCGAGATGAATCCTGCAGCGCGGGCCGCAGGAGAGATCGTTCAGATTTCCAAATCGGCTGACGTACGTTCCCGCTCATTCGAGATCAAGGTCCTGTTTCCGAACACCCCGCAACTCTGGTTCCGGCCCGGGATGTTCGCCACGGTAACCGTCGCCGTCTCCCCCGAGGGTACACCTGTCGTCATCCCCACTTCAGCACTCCAGAGCGACGGTGTTGCCAGCAGCGTCTTCCTGGTCCGGAACAACATTGCCGTGAGGCAGCCGGTCACCCCGGGCGTGAGCAACGGCGACGCTACGGCGATTCTCCAGGGCATCAACCCCGGCGATACCGTCGTCACCGTGGGCGCCAATGCCCTCAAGGACGGATCCGCCGTCTCGATCGTGGCACGCTGAGACCACGGTAGTATTTCGGAATTCGCCAGGAAGGAATTGCGCTTCATGAAACTCGCTGATGTCTCCATTGAACGCCCGGTGTTCGCCACCATGATGATCATGGCGCTCGTCGTGCTGGGACTCTTCTCCTACATCAAACTCAATGTCGACCAGTACCCGGACGTCGACATCCCCTATGTCACAGCCACAACCGTGTTGCGGGGAGCCGGGCCGGAGCAGATCGAATCCGATGTAACCAAGAAGATCGAAGACGCTGTCAATACCATCGCGGGCGTGGATCATATCCAGTCGACCTCACAGGAAGGCGTCTCGATCGTCATCATCCAGTTCAAGCTGGAGGTCGACGGCAAACAGGCAGCGCAGGAAGTCCGGGAGAAGATCGCCGCCATCCGCGCAAATCTTCCGACCGAGATCGATGACCCTGTCATCCAGCGCTTCGATCCCGCCAGTCTTCCGATCATGCAACTGACGGTGTCGGGCACCCGGTCCGAGAAGGAGATCACCACATACACCAAGGACGTCATCAAGAAACGCCTGGAGAATGTCCCGGGCGTCGGGTCCGTGGACCTCGTGGGGGGTGCCGAGCGGGAAATCGAAATCCAGGTCGATGCCGACCGCTTGCAGGCATACAACCTGTCGATCCAGGATGTCATTCAGGCAGTCGCCGCCGCAAACGTGGAAGTCCCTGCCGGGAACCTCATCAAGGGACCGCGGCAGCTGCTGCTGCGTACGGTGGGCAAATTCACAAACGTGAATGACTTCAATTCCGTGATCGTGACAAGCCCGGGCGGCAAGATCGTTCATCTTTCCGAGGTGGCTGCCGTCGTGGACGGCGTAAAGGAGCGCACGAGCCTGGCGCGGGTGAACGGCGAGCGCGCCGTCGGACTGAACATCCTGAAGCAGTCGGGAAGCAACACCGTCCGCGTCGCGGAGGCGTTGAAAGCCCAGCTCGATCGGATGAAGCATGACCTTCCCGCCGATCTTCAAATCACGATTGCCAAAGACAACAGCACGTTCATCCGCGATTCGGTGAACGATGTGCTCTTCGACATTGTGTACGGTGGTCTCCTCGCAGTCATCGTTGTGTATTTCTTCCTCGCCAATGTCCGTCCGACCATCATCAGCGCGATCGCGCTCCCGACGTCGATCATCGCCAGCTTCATCATCATGTTCGCGTTGAACTTCACGCTCAACGTGATGTCGCTGATGGCGCTTTCTCTCGCGGTCGGCTTGCTCATCGACGACGCCATCGTGGTGATCGAGAATATCTATCGCCACATGCATGAAGGCGCCACGCCCGTCGAGGCGGCCAAAGCCGCGACGAGCGAGATTGGATTGGCGGTCATGGCCACGACGTTCACCGTTGTCGCGGTCTTTGTGCCGGTGGCCTTCATGTCGGGGATCGTGGGACGGTTCTTCTATCAGTTCGGTATTACCGTCGCGGTGTCGGTGCTGGTTTCTCTCTTCGTCGCATTTACCCTTACCCCCATGTTGTCGTCCCGCTGGCTGAAAAAGGAAGACGAAGAGCTCACCAACTCCGGCAACCTCTGGCGTCGGGCGCTGTACTATTTCAACCATGGATTCTCGCTTCTCAGCGAAGCCTACCGCAAGGCCATCCGGTGGACGCTGCGGAACCGGTGGAAGGTGCTTGGGCTGGCGCTCGGGATATTCGTTCTCAGCTTCGTGCTCATGCGCTTCCTTGGAGCGTCGTTCTTCCCCGACATGGATCAGAGCGAATTTACGGTCTCCGTGACGGCTGCACCAGGCAGCTCCCTCGAGCAGACCTCCGCGATCTGCCGACGGATCGAGGAAACGATGAGACAACGGCCGGAAGTAATCACCACTCTAACGACCATCGGCGCGGGAAACGACCCCGTGACCAAGGGGAACATCCTCGTCAAGCTGGTCAAGAAGCGCGAGCGAAAGAAGAGCCAGGCGCAGATTATCGACGAGCTCCGCGAGACGCTTGCCATGACGCCGGGTGCGACACTCAGCTTCGTCACCGCCGGCGGTCCGGGGGGAGCGCAGAAGCCGGTGATCCTCAGCGTCCGTGGAGAAGACCTGACGGTCCTTGAAGGGATTGCAGATCAAGTGGAAACGATTTTACGCAGGACACCTGGTGCTGCGGACATTGAGAACAGCCTGGAGATCTCCAAACCGGAAATCCGCATTCGCATCGATCGCGAGAAGGCCTCCGATCTCGGCGTGAACGTCGCCCAGATTGCCCGCGATACCCGCGCGATGGTCGATGGTGCCGTCGCCACGCAGTATGCAGAAGGCGGTGAACAGTACGACGTCCGCGTGCGGTTGGCCGAACAAGACAGGACCACCCCGGAAAACATTCGCCGCCTTACCATCAAAAGCACAAAGGACGGCGCGCCTCAGCAGAAGCTCCTGATTCCTGTCACCGACGTTGCATCGGTGTCTCTGGGATCCGGCCCGTCAAAGATCAATCGGTATGACCGGCAGCGGGAGATCCGCCTGGACGCGGACCTCTCGGGAAGATTTTTGGGTGAGGTGCTTGGCGACGCGCTCGCGAAGACCAATGCGCTTCAACTTCCTTCCGGCTACAGTGTCGGTGTCACGGGGTCGGGGCAAATGCAGTCGGAGTCGTTTACCAATATTTTCCTGGCGCTGGCGCTTGCCGTGGTCTTTGTTTACATCGTCCTCGCGGCGCAGTTCGAGAGTTTCTTCCACCCGTTCTCCATCATGCTGGCGCTTCCGATGTCGTTGATCGGCGCTGTGTTTGCGCTTCTGATTTTCAAGGGAGCGCTTTCGACGATTTCGCTGATCGGCATCATCATGCTCATGGGGCTGGTCACGAAGAACGGCATTCTGCTCGTCGACTATACGAACGTCCTCCGCGAGCGAGGGATGGAGAGAACCGATGCACTCGTGAACGCCGGCGCGACGCGGCTCCGTCCGATTTTGATGACGACCTTCGCGATGATTTTCGGCATGGTCCCGGTCGCATTTGGCGTGGGCGAGGGAAGCGAATTGCGGGCGCCGATGGGGCAAACGGTGATCGGCGGCCTGGTGACGTCAACATTGCTGACGCTCTTCGTTGTCCCGGTTGTCTACACCTTCATCGAGGACCTGTCGATAAAGCGAGCTATCCACGCGCTGCAGCTGATCCTGAAGCCTTCCACACCACAACGAGAATACCGGTCATGAAGATCACATTCCTCATTCACAACGAGGTGTACACGGGGAGGATCATGGAGCTTCTCGAGCGGCACGGCGTCGACTACTACACCCGTTGGGAGCACGTCAAAGGGAAGGGGCACGGAACGGAAGCGCATCTCGGCACCAGGAGTTTTCCCTCCTTGAACTCCGTGACGATGATTGCCTTCGAGTCAGACACCGTTCTGGATGCGGTCATTGATGAGATCCGCGCCACGAACAAAGAGATACCGAAAACGGACGACCAGGTAAGGCTTTTCCAGGTGCCGCTCGAACGTATTGTGTAGGCGCATGGGGATTTTTCTGTCCCGCCCTGCTGTTAACTATAAACGCCGGTGACGTCTGGAAATAGACGGCGTGTGCGGATAGTTCAGGGTTGCGTGCATGAACCGACAATTCGTCCTGCAGTCTCTTGTATTTCTTCTGGTGATCGGAACAACCACAACGCTTTGCGGCCCTCCATTCTTCACCGATGACCCGGAGCCGGTGGACTTCCACCACTGGGAATTCTATCTCGCTTCCGTCCAACAGCATCTCCGTGAGGCGGCAAACGCGACGCTCCCGCACGTGGAGGTGAATTACGGCGCCTTTTCCAATGTCCAGCTGCACATCGTGGCTCCGCTCGAATACGTTCGGACGGGAAGCGATCGGCACTACGGATACTCCGACACCGAACTCGGCGTGAAGTACCGATTCGTGGACGAGACCTCCTCGCTTCCGCAGATTGGGATCTTTCCGCTTGTCGAAGTGCCTACAGGCTCAAAGGCCAGCGGGCTCGGAAGCGGCACGGTGCAGCTATATCTTCCGCTCTGGTTTCAGAAATCGTGGGGAGATCTCACGACATATGGCGGGGGTGGGTATTGGATCAATCCCGGAAGCGATGCGAAGAACTGGGTATTCCTCGGCTGGCTGGCGCAGTATGATTTCTCTGAAGTGCTTTCACTCGGTGGTGAGTTCTACTACCACAGCGCGGACACTCCCGACGCCATCGACGGCGCTGACTTCAGCCTGGGCGGCTTCATCAATCTCAACGAGCACAATCACATCCTCTTTTCCCTCGGTCACAGCGTGACAGGCGAGGCGACGACGACGGTGTACTTCGGGTATCAGGTAACCGTATAAGGATTTCGAAGATTTCGAAGTCTGACATGTGAGTCCGACACA
>DATJPR010000005.1:0-4032 GCA_035506295.1 Bacteroidota bacterium
TGCAGACGGTCGAGGAATTTCGCAAGCGGCAAATTCCGATGGACGTCATCGTCCAGGACTGGCAATACTGGGGGAAGTATGGATGGGGCGTCATGAAGTTCGATGAAACGAACTACCCCAATCCGGCAGAGTTCATCAAGAAGATTCACGACCTGCACGCGCACTTCTCCATTTCCGTCTGGGAAAACCTCGACAAGAAATCCGACATCGGCAAGGAGTATGTCGCGAAGGACCTCTTCATCCCGGGGACACCGTGGGTTGATATGCTGAATCCCAAGGCACGGGAATTCCACTGGAATGCCCTGAACCAGAACCTCTTCACCTACGGCGTTGATTCGTGGTGGATGGATGCGACCGAACCGGAAAATGACGCCTTGCATGGCAAGATGACATACCTGGGTCCAGGCGACTTCTATCGTCTCACCTATCCGTTGTTTGTCAGTCAGGCCGTCTATGAAGGGCAACGCAAGACGACCTCAGAGAAACGTGTCTGCATCCTGACCCGCTCTGCGTTTCTCGGGCAGCAGAGGTACGGCACCATTAACTGGTCGGGAGATGTGGGCGGAACGTGGGATTCGTATCGGAGGCAGATCGTTGCGGGACTCAACTATACGATCACCGGCCTTCCGTATTGGACCACCGATATCGGCGGCTTCTTCCGCCCCGGGACTTCGCAATACACCGATGAAGGATACCGCGATCTGCTTACACGCTGGTTTCAATGGGGTACGTTCACTCCGATCTTTAGAGTTCACGGGTACCAATCGGAAACGGAGCCGTGGAACTACGGGCGAACGGTCGAAGATTGTCTGCGGAAAATGCTCGGGCTCCGCTATCGTCTCCTTCCCTACATCTACTCCGAAGCATGGCATATCACACACAACGGATCAACAATGATGCGTCCGATGATCATGGATTTCCGAAGGGACACCACGGCGGTGAACCAATCCTTTGAATACATGTTCGGCAAATCACTCCTGGTCGCTCCGATTACCGAACCCAGAGTGAATACCTGGAGTGTCTACCTTCCGAAGTCCGTCGCGTGGTACGACTTCTGGACCGGCAACCGGTTCGCCGGAGGCCAGACGATCACTGTCTCAGCCCCCATGGACAGGATCCCCTTGTTGGTGAAGGCGGGCGCCATCATCCCGATGTGCAAGTTTGTCCAATTTGCCGGCCAGGGATCCGCTGACACCCTCGAAGTGCGCATCTTCAAGGGAGCAGACGGCCGATTCGAATTGTACGAGGATGAGAACGACGGCTACGGATACGAAACCGGAAGTTTCTCCGTTATCGCTTTCAAATGGAATGACACCGCACACACGCTGACGATCGGCGAAAGAGAAGGAGAATTCCCCGGCATGCTGAAGACAAGGACGTTTCATCTCGTTCTTGTCGCGCCGGCTCATGGAGCGGGCGTGGAGGTAACGGGAGACGTTGACAGGGTGGTGGAGTACGATGGATCAGAGACGAAAGTTGCTTTCCACTAGCACACGAAAGAGCATCATGACCAGGAGCATTCAATCAACGTTCTTCAGCCTTTCATGGCTGAAGGTCCCTTTCGCCTTCGCCTTGGTGCTTCTTGTTTCGACAACGACGTTCGGCGAAGTGAAACTGCCAAAACTTGTCGGCGATGGAATGGTGTTGCAGCGGGATGCGCCCGTGCGGATTTGGGGCTGGGCGTCTGCCGGCGAGAAGATCACCATTCATTTCCGTGATTCGGCCTACGCGACCATCGCAGACCCGAATGGCACCTGGGAAGTAACGCTTTCGCAGTTGAAGGCCGGCGGCCCGGACGACATGCGCATTGATGCGAGCAACTCCATTACCATCCGCGATATTGTCGTCGGTGATGTATGGGTCTGCTCAGGGCAATCGAATATGCAGCTGGCCCTCGGCTGGCTGGGGAGCGTCTATCAGGAGGAAATCGATCACAGCGATAATCCGAACATCAGGCAGTTCCTGGTCCCCACGGGAACAAGCTTCAGCGGCCCGGAACGGGACTTCAAGTTCGGAACATGGCAACGCGCGACTCCCAAGAACGTCCGGAGCTTCACGGCGGTGGGGTACTTTTTCGCCAAGGCCTTGTACGAGAAATACAAGGTGCCGATCGGATTGATCCACGCGTCAATGGGCGGTTCTTCGACAGAGGCGTGGATCAGCAAAGAATCGATCAAGGCGTTTCCCAAATACTACGAGGATGCTCAACGGTTCGGAGAACCGGGGCTGCTGGATCGGCTGAACAAGCAGGATGATGAACGAGTCGGAACCTGGAACAGACTGGTGCGGCAAAACGATGAGGGATACAAAGACTCTCTGGGACTTTGGTCGAGCCCAAAAACGAACACTGCGGATTGGGACACGATGCATGTCCCCGGATACTGGCCGGAGAATTCCTACGGCGCAGTGCACGGCGTCGTCTGGTTCCGGAGGGAATTCACCGTCCCCGCTTCCATGGCATCGAAGGCGGCAATGCTGAAGCTGGGAAGGATTGTGGACGCCGATTCTGTTTTTATCAACGGAAGATGCGTCGGGACCATGGGCTCTCAGTACGTGCCGAGATCGTACCGGATCCCCGAAGGCCTGCTGAAAGAAGGGGAGAATACCATCGTCGTCCGGATTGTGAACTTCATCCGTCATGGCGGGTTCGTGCCGGGAAAGCAGTATGAAATTTCGGCGGGCGATCAGCGTATTGATCTCGAAGGCACTTGGAAATACCGGATCGGAGCAACAGCAGATCCTCTTGAAGACCGGTTGTTCACCGGCAAGATTCCGACGGGTCTCTTCAACAGCATGCTTGCGCCGATGCTCCCGTACAGAATCAAGGGCGTCGTATGGTATCAGGGTGAATCGAATACCAGCAAGGCATGTGAGCACTTCGAACTCTTCAGGCTGCTGATCCACGACTGGAGAGAGAATTGGCATCAAGGAGACTTCCCGTTCCTCTTTGTTCAATTACCGAACTTCATCGAAGTGAACATTCAGACGACGCAAAATGATTGGGCTCTTCTTCGAGAAAGCCAACTCAAGGCATTGACAATACCCGTCACCGGAATGGCTGTCAGTGTCGACATTGGGGAAGGGAATGACATCCACCCCGTAAACAAGCGGGATCTGGGCGATCGCCTGGCACTCGCAGCCATGCATGTTGCGTACGGTGAAAAGCACATCGTGTATTCCGGACCGATCTACTCGGCGATGAAAAAGGAGCGGGGGAGGATCGTCCTGTCTTTTACCAATTCAGGAAGCGGATTGGTTGCACGAGGCGGAGGAAAACTCATGTGGTTCGAGATTTGCGGGACCGACGGCATCTACCATCCGGCGGAGGCAAGGATAGAACACAACACGATCGCGGTCTGGTCGAAGGAGGTCCCGACGCCCGTTGCAGTTCGCTATGCATGGGCGAACAACCCCGAGGGGGCGAATCTCTACAACAAGGAGGGGCTCCCAGCTTCTCCATTTAGAACAAGCGAACTCTACTAAGGAGGAAACTCAATTCGCATGAAAAACCATCTCGTTGCGGCAATGCTCGTGTGCCTGGCGTGCTCTACAAACGCGGTTGCCCAGAAGATGCAGAGCGACAACGGCGATGGAACGTTCACCAATCCGGTCATCGCAGCGGATTTCCCCGATCCGGATGTGATTCGGGTGGATTCCACCTATTATATGGTCAACACCACGATGTTTGTGTTTCCGGGAGTGACGATCCTCAAGTCCCACGATCTCGTCAACTGGGAGTACTGCAGCAACGCTGTACAGCGGTTCGATTTCAGTAAGTGCTATGACCTGGACGGGTGCAATCGATATGGTCATGGCCAGTGGGCCACGAGCTTGAAGTATCACAACGGGAAATTCCTCCTGCTCTTTATCACGCTCGACGAGGGTGGATTCCTTTGCTCGGCCGACAAGCCAGAGGGCCCGTGGCAGATACGGAAATTGCCAAAAGGATTCTATGACCCGGGACTGTTTTTCGACGACGATGGGAGGATCTACGTTGCGCACGGCTACAACAAGATTTTCATGACCGAGCTT
>DATJPR010000006.1:0-3934 GCA_035506295.1 Bacteroidota bacterium
CGGTCCCTATTGTCGAGACGCACTCCGTCAATTGCTCCAAGCATGCCCTTCGATCGGGGGCGTAACATTCCGGATCCATGGGGAGAGCGGCGTCACTGAGGGGAGCTACGACTTCTGGAAGACCGTGTTCGACGGCGTCGCGACCTGCGGCCGGAGCGTGGGGATCGATCTGCACGCGAAGGGGATCGACGACAGGCTTATCGATGTGGCGCTCGCGACCGGGATGCCGGTCACGGTGTCCCCAAAATACTGGGCCGAGCATCTGGGCATGCCGTATCACCAGGCCGACATCCGTGCCTTCGAAATCCCGAAACCCGGGACGGAGACAACGGGGCTCATGAAATTGAGTGCAGGATCCCGCAGCTTCACACGGTACGGATATGCGGATCTGCTGAAGGAAGATCGACGGTACAAGGTGATGTTCCGTGTCTGGCCCGGGACACAGCGTCTTCTTCTGTGGGGCGACCCGGAGACAAGCGCGGCACACGCCCGGGCATTCAGCTTCTGCGCCAGTTCTGGTGTTGAGCTCATGGAGCCGCTGTCATTCAAGGGACGTCGAGGCTCCGGGATCGCCGGCGATCGATGTGCTTACCAGGATTCGTCGCTGACCCCGCGATGGGATTGGGAGAAGTATCTCTATAGTCTCAGGATATTCGGGAGACTGGCATATGATCCCGACACGGAACCCGGTGTGTGGCGACGCTACCTCAGGACGCAATTCGGTTCGGGAGCACAGGCTGTTGAGCTGGCCCTGGCAAATGCCTCGCGGATACTTCCGATCGTGCTGACTGTTCACGGCGTCTCGGCTGCAAACAATCTCTACTGGCCTGAGATATACACCAATCTTTCGATCGCCGATCGAGACAATAAGAATCCGTTCTTCGATACGCCTTCTCCAAAGGTGTTCGGGAATGTGAGCCCGATGGATCCGCAGCTCTTTCTCCGGATCAACGATTTTGCGGCGGAATTATTGAAGGGTGAACGCAGCGGCAAATATTCCCCCATCGAATATGCCCAGTGGGTGGAAGACCTTGCCGCGAGGGCCGCGGAACACCTGTCCGAGGCAGAAGCCACGGCGGGAGGAAGAACGACGCCTGAATTTCGACGAATGGCATTGGATGTGACCATCCAGGTGGGGCTCGGCCGATTCTTCGGCGCCAAATTCCGCGCCGGCGTCCTTTACGCAATCTTCGACCAGGCCGGAGATCGAACTGCGCTTGAACTTGCCGTTCAGGCCTATGACAGGGCGCGGAGCCACTGGGCCGAGCTTGCCGATCGCGCCCGCAATGCCTACAAGCCGGATATCACGGTCGGCGAAGATGCAGTCATCCGCGGCCACTGGCTCGACCGACTGAAAGCAATAGACGACGACAGAGAGTTCATGAAGAACATCCTGAGCAAGACGCCGCCGAGATCCAGTCCTCAATCCGTTGCTGTCCGGGCAGCGATTCAAGAAGCCATTGGACGACCGGCGCGTCCTTCGATGAAATGCCAGCACACGCCGCCCCCGCGATTCACGAGAGGGACGCCTTTGGAAATCGAGATATTGATCGAACAGCCGGTTGATTCCGCCTGGCTGTATTATCGCCATGTGAATCACGCCGAGCGATATGAGACGATGAAGATGGAACCCTCCGGGAAGAGTTATCGGGCGACCATCCCTGCGGACTACACCGAAACGCAATATCCGCTTCAATACTATTTTGAGATGAAAGAAGGGCTCTCGACGGCATGGTTATACCCCGGCTTCGCGGCCGGCCTTACGAACCAGCCGTATTTTGTCTTGCGGAGCGTATAGCTTTTCCTCCCGAACTGACTGGCCGAGATCCCTTCTGCCAGGGTGAGAACAGCAGAGCCTTCCCATCCCCGGGAAGGCTCCGCCGTCATCATGGTGAGTCGAGACTGACACTCGACAGGCAGACGTGATTTCTACTTCGTCTCGAGCACCCGTTTAAGCACCATATTCATAGTATCGCCCTGCATGCCCGGCACTTTCATAGCGATGGAATCGCCCATCATGACGCACCGATGGTTCATCGTCATGTCGCCGAAACTCACATCAAAGGAGAATTCTTTGCCGTTGTTCTTTCCATTGATGATAGGCATGCTCCCCCACGGTCCTTCGACCTGGCCGGACAACGTGTCCCCGCCCGTCTTGAATGTGAACATCATGTCCATAGGGCCGTTCGGAGTCTCCATATGCGTTTTCCATTTCCCTGTGGGATCCTGCGCGTGACTCAGACTGATCGCCATGATGACCGCTACGAAGAGCATCGACACGTGTTTCATGGATATTCCTTTCGATAGAGGTGGGTGATTGTTAGTGTGGCTTCGTGCACAACGTCTTGAAGAGCGCGGGATCGTACTCCTCGAGTCCCGTTATTCCGTAAAGGTGATTGGCTGATATCCAGGGCAGCCAGAACCTGTGTCCGCCCACCCCGCGACCGGGCCCCCCGGGACCCATGTGCCATCCCTCTTGCTGCCAACCGATCCCCTTCATATCATAGAGGCGCCCCGGGAGAGCAACCATGGACTTGGTGTCGTGGAGGAGAACCCGTGCAACTTCGAGATAGTGCTCGTCGCCGGTATACTTGTAGAGCTTCGCATACGACGGGACGGCCCAGTCCAGGTATTCGTCGGCGCTTCCGGCAACGCGGGCGGTGATCCCTTGCACTCCGATGGTGGGCACCCCTTTCTTCCAGTGGAGATGCGCATCATCGGCGTCAATCGGCATCGGCAGGTTCCAGATCCAGATCCAGCTTTCAGCGAAATCCGCCGCTGACTCGGCCCGCTCCAGCCACTTGGGGTCTTTACTCGATTCATAGAGGCTCAAGAAGGCTTCCATACTGAGCATCCCGGCCTCTTTATCGGTGATATTCGGATTATCGCTTGCTCCGCCGACGTACAGTCCCTGTTTCCCGAAATTCTCCCAGACGTACTCTGCCGCTCGTACGGCCGCCTGCATGAATTTTTGATCCCCCGTCTCCTCTGCCATGATCACGAGCAACGGAACGGGGGCGTAGCTCGTTGTGCCTGTTGGCTCTGCGACTTCGCTGCTCCCAGGCTTCCACCGCCGGGGAAACGATCCGTCCTCCCGCTGCTGAAGAATGAGCCAGTCGACGTAGGTCTTCACCCAATGTATCCATTCCAGATGTTGACGGCCCAGGGCGCGCTCACGCCGGTACGCCCGCATGAGCACTCGCATATCTTCGGTGGCATTGCGCAACCAGGGGGCGAGCCAGATATGATCCCACGGTTTTCCCGTTGCCAGATCGTAGCCGGTCGCCTCGAGCGGGACCTTCGAGAGAGCGTCGATCATTGACGAAATAATCGCGAGACCAATCCTGCGCATCTTGCGGCCACGCTCCGAGCTGTCGCGGTCGCCTTCACGGAGCAACTGGTCTGCACATTCGATGTTCTTGCTCACGAAGCCCATCCCGGCCATCGTCCAATTCCACTGGGGGCGGTTCGTATCAAATGTCGCGACCGCAAAAGGGATGGCGGTGCGCCCCCCGATCGAGGCAGCCTGAGATGCAAGATGGTCGGTCAGAACCCGCCGCACCTCCTCGACGTCGATATACTTGACAGCGGGGTTCAGTGTCTGCCATGCCCATCGCCACGCATTGCGTGTCACCGTCCGAAACGGCTCGCCCTCGCCAAAGCGCATGCGCAATGCATACCTGTGGGAGAACCCCTGCACCATCGGATGGAAGCGACGGAACCACCGCGGTTGCGCGGAGGCGTTTGGACCGAATGGATAAACGCTCATCGTGCCCGGGAACACGAACCCCAACTCGATCGGCCTCTTGTCCACCTGCCATGCTCCGAGCGAGCCAACCTGGCATCTCGCATCGACCACCACTTCTTCCCTGAGTTTGGTCTCTTCGACGGTCGATGCACCGTTCGGCGAAGGATCGAGCATGGCCACAGAGGC
>DATJPR010000007.1:0-39729 GCA_035506295.1 Bacteroidota bacterium
GACGGCGGTGGAACGATCGGCGGTCATCGCCCATTGCGCGTCAACGCGCTGTGAGGCAAGAGGCCCTTGGACGGTGGAAGTTCGGATGCCCGCCCTCAGCGCGGGGGCGAGGACGGAAACAAGTCCTTCTCCGCCGTCGGAGAGCGGGAGGACGTCGATGGAAGCATGGGGAAGGGTATCGCTCACACCCAGGGCCATCGCCTCGGCTGCCTCTGCCGCAGAGAGTGACCCTTTAAACGACGCCGGGCAGATGAGCACCCGTGCGACCGGGGGAAGGAGTACCCTGCGCCCGGAGGATGCAGGGAGTTCGGGACGTGAGTGCGAAGTCATGGAGCAATCGGGTTTTGACTAGTGCCGGTGGTCTTCCCCCACCGCTGATCGCAACTGCACGAACCCATGTTCGATGGCAAACCTGACCAGCCGTGCCGTATCATGCAGGTCGAGTTTCTGCATCAGATTTGTCCGGTGGGTGTTGACGGTTCTGACGCTGAGGAACAGGCGTTCAGCGATCTTCCTGTTGGTGAGGCCCTGGGCGATGAACTGCAGGATTTCCACTTCACGCTTTGTCAGGTCGGGCACGCGATGGCCGGGCACCGGCTCTTCCCCCTTCCTGGCGCGGTCCTGTTCGCTGTCATCCCGGTGGATGAACCCGTCGATGATCAGGCGGGACACGCCGGGGCTGAAAAACCGGTCGCCGCTCAGGGCGGAATCGATCGCCGCGAAGATCTCTTTCTTCCCGGCGCTCTTGAGGACATATCCGCTCGCCCCCGCTTTGAGCATTTGGTAGACGTATTCCTCATCCTCATGCACGGTCAGGATGATCACCTTCGCCCGGGGCACTTCTCGCTTGAGGATTTTCGTCGCCTCGATGCCGTTCACCTTCGGCATCGAGATGTCCATCATGACGATATCCGGCTCGTGGCGCATTGCCAGAGCGATCGCCTCCTCGCCATCGGCGGCCTCGGCGACAACACGGTATGACGCGGAGCTTTTGACGAGCGCCCGTACGCCGCTTCGCACCACTCCATGATCGTCAGCGATCAGAATCCGCGCCTTTTTCATCCGTCAGAGGTCCGTTGAGAGGAATGGATGCAAGAACCTTCGTCCCGCTTCCCGGCAGCGAAGTTACCGTGCACGTACCGCCCAGGAGCTCGGCCCGCTCACGCATGCTGATGAGTCCCATGCCCCGCCCCTGCTCGCGGGCGTTCGCAATCCCGGCCTCATCAAAGCCCTTGCCGTTGTCGGTCACGGTCAGCACCGCGTCGGTCTCCCCGCACAGCAGCTGCACGGCAATCTCCGTCGCCGCCGCATGGCGCGCGACATTCGTCAGGCTTTCCTGCGCGATGCGGTACAGCGCGATTTCCACATGCGGATCGAGGCGTCCGACCAAGAGGTTTCTGCTCTCCAGATGCACGACCGTCCCATGGTCTTTTTCGAAGTCACGGACGAGAAGATTCATCGCGATGGTCAGCCCGAAATCGTCGAGAACGGTCGGGCGCAGATTTGACGAGAGCCGGCGCACCTCGGAGATCGTCTGCTCGAATTGCTTCTGAAATCCACGCAGGACCCTGGAGGTTTTCTTGTCCGACGGGCGCACTTCATCCTCCAGCACTTCCATGTTCAGCTTCATGCCGCTGAGCCGCTGACAGATATCGTCGTGCAGCTCGCGCGCGATACGCTGGCGTTCCTCTTCCTGCGCCCGTTGGACACTGATCGCGAACCGGCGCAGGTCTTCGGAGCGTCGGCGCTCGGTCTCCACCAGCATCTGTTGCAGACGTTTTTGCTCGGTGATATCACGCGCAATGCCGACGAGGGCGATCGGATTCCCGTGCTCCTCCCGGACCACCGAGGTGCTCAAAAGGATGGGGAAAGTTTCTCCGCTTTTGCGTTTGACCGTCACCTCGCCGGTCCACCCACCCTGCAGTGTTCCCTCCATCATCTCACGAATCTCCTGTCGGGAAGAAAGCGTCCCCGCCAGCATAGAGATATGCCGTTGCCGGGCTTCCTCTTCCGTGAAACCGAAGGTGCGGGTGAAGGCTTTGTTGACGGAGAGGATCCGATAGGCGGCATCGGTAATGATCACGCATTCGTTCATGCTGGTCAACGTTGCAGCCAGCATCTGCATCTGTTGTTCCGTCTCTTTCTTCTGGGTAATGTCTTCGACGATGCGCAGGCAATAGAGGAGCTCGCCCTCCTCGTCCCGGATCGCCGTCACATTGAGGTTCGTCCAGGCTACACTTCCATCGAGCCGGAGAAATCGGGTCTCACTATGGTACCGTTGCAATCCGCCGTCGCTCATTTCCTGGAGATGCCGCCGTTCCTCATCAAGGTCCGACGGATGCACGACGTCTTCGAGTTCCTTCCCCTCGAGCGAGTCCTCGGCGTACCGGAGCATCTCCCGGAACGCCTGGTTCGTGTGCAGATGCCGGCCATGCACATCGAGCAGCACAATCCCGATCGGCGCCTCGGAGAACACCGTTCTGAACCGTTCCTCGCTTCGCCGGAGCTCTTCCTCGATGACCTTGCGTTCGGTGACGTCTTTGATCATCACCGTGGTGAATGCGCCATCGTTGCCGCCAAGCATGATCCGTGAGGCGCTGATTTCGCCCCAGACAATGCCGCCGTCGATCCGTGCAAGCCGGACCTCGACTCGCGACTTCGCACTATCTGCACCTTCGGGAGCGAGAAGGACGCGCCCGGCCTTCTCCCGATCTTCGGCGACGATCAGGGACGCAAAGATGACCCTGACCAATCCCCCCTCGGGATACCCGAGCATGCGCTCAAGGCTTTGATTCCTCTCGGTGATGACGCCGCCTTCATCGAGAAGGACGATACCGAGCGGTGCGCTTTCGATCATCGTACGGAAGCGGAGTTCGCTGTTCGACAGCGCTTCGAGGGCGTTCGCAAGCTGGGCCGTGCGGCGCCCGACTCTTTGCTCAAGCTCTTCCGCCGACTTCCGGAGCGCATCCTCCGCAAGACGACGTTTGCGATAATTGCCGATCTGATGGCCGATCGCTTCCATCGCGCCCGCCACATCGGGATCATAACGGCGCCCCACGCGGCTGAAACACTCAATCACCGCCGTCACTTCGTCTCCCGCACGGACGGGAAACGCAGCAACCGTGCGATACCCGCCCCCGCGATGTCCTTCTGCACCATGCTGGTCCAGGAGCGACCACTCGAAACGCCCCTGGGAGAACACGTGCCGCGGGACGTCGGTCCTCGGCATGGTGAGGCTCCTGGCAGCTTGTCCCGATCTGCACGCCAGCTCAAGCGTCAGTTGAGGAAAGTCACCGGAGGGCACCCACAGGTCGACAAGATCCCAGTCGAATCGCGCCGCGACCGTTTCGAGGATTCTCCGCATCGCAGACTCGACCGTGTCCGATTCTGCCAGGGCGGAAGTGATTTCATACTGCGCGGCAAGAAGCTGATCCGCGCTCCGCCGTTCCGTTACATCCCTCCCTGTCGAATGATATTCGACAAGCGCGTTCGATTGATCGTACACGGCCCTATTCGTCCATTCCACCCACCGGGTCTCCCCGTCCAATCGCGTCAGCCGGTTCTCGATCCACAAGACGTTGTTCGCCGACGACAGCACAGAAATTTCATTCGCCGCGGCGATGTCGTCAACGAAGTGCGGGAGTCCCTGGAATGGCTTCCCGATACACTGTTCGGGGGTCAACCCAAAAAAACGACAGTAGTCTTCATCGACAGAGGAAACTGTTCCGTCGGGTTTGAACGTGAACGTAAGTTCAGCGTCAGATTCACGAACGGAGGACCCGGGTGCTTGAAAGCCGCCCCTGACCGGTCGGGCGGTCATTGGATCAATGAGGGTAAGCACCATCACGTCCGCATCGTCCAGCACCGCCCGGGCACACGCGGCGGCTATGGTTGAGCGCGTCAATGCCTGCATCTTGCCCGGTGTCGCGAGGCGAACAATGGTTCGACCGGATTTCCAAATGTCGGCCCATGCAGGTCCTGCAATGTCAAAGGCGGAGAAGAGAGAGGCAGGTAACGGGATGCAACCGAACTGTGCAAGGAAATCGGATAGCGCTGCGTTGTAACGGAGGATGGTTCCTCCCTGGTCTACGACAAGGACCGGCAGAGGAATTGCTTCAAGCACCGACGGAGAGGAATCTCCCAGTGGACTCTTGCTTGTGAGATAGGAAAGAACGGCGTACGGCGTGTCGCGAACTGTCAACGGGGAACCCCCTCTGCGTCCTCACACAGAGCGAAATGTAACGAGGCGGTCCCTCAATTTCCAGTCGAAGTTCGCGCTATCCCACGAGAACGGGAAAAATGCAATCCCTGCGTTCTTTGGGGGAATTTCGTCGCTGGCTTAAGAAAAGTAGGGGTGAGGATAAGATGAAAAACCGGATTACCCGGCGGCGTCCGTGATTACGCTTCCCTCTCCATGCAGCGTCACCGCGGAGCCGTCGGGTGTGGCGATCCGGTTCTATTTCTCCGTGTGCAGACCACGACCCTGAACTCCAAGGCCAAGTCGTCTCAGCAGGCGCGGAATCTCTCGCTTTGCGAAGCTCTTGCAGATAAATCCATCGGCGGCGAAGTATTCCGAAAGCACCTGATACGTCTGTTTCTCGTGAATCGTGGTGAATACCACTTTTGCCTGAGGATGCAAGTTCTTGATTTTCTCCGTCGCCTCAAAGCCGTTCATTCCCCTTGTGCTGACGTCGAGGATCACGAGATCGGGAGACAACTCCGCTGCCAGGGCAAGGATCTCATCTCCATCCCGTGCTTCCCCGACAACACGTATTCCTGGTTGCTTCAGCAGAAATTCCACGAGGTCGGAACGATAACTATCGTTGTCATCTGCTACCAGGACCGTGATCTCCCGCCCTTGCTGAAGGGAAGGTGCCCGACCTACACGTGAACGACCGCGATTTGACCAATTGAAAAGCGAGGACTCAACTTTCGTGCTGCCAATCACTTCGAACCCCTTTCCCGCTCACCATCACTCCCGCATTGGAGAGGCGAGGTATCCGTGTTCTCGTGCATAGGTCGAAAGCTTGCCTTGCAGGAGCTTTCTTCCACGGTGCAGCCTGGAGCGCACGGTCCCGAGGGGACGGTCGACGAACTCGGCGATCTCTTCGTAGGTCAGGCCTTCAATGTCGCAAAGGATGACCACCGTCCGGAAATCCTCCGGGAGACCGAGCACGGCCGATGAGACGACATCATCCAGCATTCTGTCGAATGATGCATCGGGCGATTCGTCCTTGACTGTGTTGGTGCGTATCGACGAATAGAAGTTTTGGACGTCGTCGTAATCAACCATCCCCGGTTCTTTCGATTCTTTCCGGTAGCGGTTGATGTACGAGTTTTTCAGTATGCGGAACAGCCAAGCGCGGATATTGGTTCCCTGTTCGTAGCGATCCCAGAAGCGATAGGCCTTGAGATACGTTTCCTGAACGAGATCGTCCGCGTCGGCGGGGTTCCCGGTCATGCGAAGAGCGTAGTTGTATAGGAGTTCAGCGTGCTCAAGTGCTTCCCCTTCGAACGCCTTCTGTTTTTCGCTTTTCCCGGCTTTCATGCGATCCTTCCTGCTCTGTGAGTATCATGCCAGGATCTCCCCCTGCAAATATGCTGCCGTCCGGGGGTCCAAGGAGTCTTCCTCCGAGCCTAAGCTCCCCCTTCTCCCTGGAATCCCCCGGGAGCAACATGTGTGACGAACCCAACCGTGCAAAATGGTAATCAGCCGTTCAGGAAATGCCAATACGGCGATTGCTGTAATTTCGTATCGGAGAATGGTGAAAGACCTAGAGTGAAAGCTGTAGGGGGGAAAGAGGGAGAGGGAGAAAGGGGGAGAGGGAGAAGGGGGGAGAGGGAGAAGGGGAGAAAGGGGGAAAGGGAGAAAGGGAGAAAGGGGGAAAGGGAGAACGGGAGACTTTGGGACTTTGAGCAGACTGCTTACATGCTGGTCACTGGCCACCGACCACTGGTCACTGTCCTCCTAGACCGTTCTCGAGAAGATCGGCTTCGTCTTGCTCATGCTCTCGAGGTAGGCATCGAACGGCATGGCGATGTTGCGGAGAAGCAGCCGGCCCGCACCCACGATCTTGATGCTCCGGTCGTCGATCTCGACGAGACCGTCTTCTTCCATCGGCTGAAGCGCCAGGAGAGATGCAGAGAAATATTTCTTGAAGTCGATATGGAACTGCTTTTCGACGGAGGGAATATCCAACTCGAGGTCGCACATCAAGCGCATGATGACATGTTTGCGCAATTTGTCATCCTCGGTCATACGGTAGCCCACGTGCGTCGCGAATTCGTTCCTGTTGAGGGCCTGGTAATATTCCGGGAGGTTCTTCAGGTTCTGTGCGTAGACGCCGCTGAAATGCCCGATGGACGACATGCCGAAACCGATAAGATCGGCGCCGGAACGCGTGGAGTACCCCTGGAAATTTCTGTACAGCGTCTTTTCCTTCTGCGCTACCGCGAGCTCATCCGTGGGCCTGGCAAAGTGGTCCATCCCGATGTACTCGTACCCATTTGCTGTCAGGGTCTCAATCGTCATCTTCAGGATTTCGAGCTTCTGCTCAGGTGTCGGCAGGTCTTCGTCCTGGATGAGCTTCATGTGCGGCTTAAGCCACGGCACATGAGCGTAATTGAAGACGGCAAAGCGGTCGGTGTCAAATGAGAGAATGCGCCGGATCGTGTCGCGGAACGTGTCCACGGTTTGAAACGGGAGGCCGTAGATCAGGTCGATGTTCACGCTGTGGAATCCGAGGTCCCTCGCCCATTGCAGCACCTGCCGGCTCATTTCTTCGGGCTGGATCCGGTTCACGGCTTCCTGGACCTTCTGGTTGAGGTCCTGCACGCCCATGCTCATCCGGTTAAAGCCGCCCTGGGCGAGAGCTTCGATGTGCCCGCGGTGCAGTTCGCGCGGATCGATCTCGACGCTTTTCTCCGCGTCGTCGGCAATATTGAACTTCGATCGGATATAGAGCGCGATATCCAGGATCTCTTCCGGCGAGAGATGCGTGGGAGTCCCGCCCCCCCAGTGGAGCTGCACGACGCGCCGTTCCGACGGAACGAGCGCCGCCACCATATCGATCTCCTTTTTCAAGTAAACCAGATACTCGTGGATACGTTTTCTGTCCCTTGTGACGAGCATCGTGCACCCACAAAAGTAGCAGAGGGTGTCACAGAAGGGAAAATGGAAATACAGGGACAAGTCGCGCGTGTAGCCCCGCCGATTGGATTCTGTCAGGGCTTCGCGATAGTCGATGGGTGTAAAACTCGGGCTGAAGAGCGGCGCGGTCGGGTAACTCGTATACCGAGGACCCGGTCGGTCATACTTTTTCAGGAGAGATAAATCGACTGAAGAGAACGGTGTTGCCATAAATCTTTCTGCCTCGCACGCCAACAGATCACTGCGTCACTGCCATCCGGTACCACAACGCCTGATTGTCCGGAAGCGTTCCTCCTCAGCCGCAGGATCCCCTCGCATCTACCAATACGGTACAGAGAAAAGGCCCGAAATGCAATTCTCCTAGTGCACCATGATCGTCGGGTTGATTTCGACGATCGAGGCGATGGAATTCGTGACCAGGCAGTGCCGGGAAGTCTCCGTCAGGAGCTCGTGGACCTCCTTTTCGTATTCTTCAGAAGGCACGACGACGGTCGGAAAGATTACAATGCGGGTAAATCGGTAGTCGCCGTCCACAAATTCCAGCACGCCGTTCGCGTGGCTCCTGTAGGAAATTACCGGGACGTCCGCCCGGGCGGCAAACGACATGAAGGTCGCCATGTGGCACATCTCGACGGCGGCGACAAACAAATCTTCCGGTGTCCAGGTGCCGGACTCCCCGTGGAATTCCGGCGGACTTGAGACGCGCAACGTGGGTTTGCCGTCTGCCGAGAGAAGACCTGTGCGTTCACCAAGCCATGCTGTCGACGTCTTGAAGGTGAATGACTTTCGTTGAATGGGATTGACCTTCAGTGGTTCCGCCATGGTGCTTCTGGCCTCTGGATGGATTCTGGAAACATGAACTTATGCCTGACCGCTGCGCTCGAGCATCAGCCTGCGCGTGTAGGGAATCAACCCCCCGGCATCGATGATCGCTTTGCGGGCCGCGGGAAGCTGCACGATCGGGATCGATGCGCCGGAGGTCCGATTGACGACCGCGGTCTCGGTGATGTCCAGCGTGTCCCCGACTTGCGCGCTGAACCCCGGGGCGGTCACAAGACGCAGTCCAAGGTTAATGGAGTTCTGCAGGAAGATCCGCGCGAAGCTCCCGGCGACGATGATGAGATCGTAGCCTTTGAGCGTCGACACTGCCTGTTCGCGCGAGGATCCGCAGCCGAAGTTCTTCCCTCCCACGATAACACTTCCCGCCTTGATCTCTCCCGACTTCAACTTCGCGTTGAATTCTGGCGTGTCGGCGAACGCAAACTGCGGCGTTTCCGAAGGCAGGACGGTGGCCATGTAGCGTCCGGGATAAATGACATCTGTCGAGACATCATCTCCGCAGGTGAAAACGACCGTAGCCATGTTCATGCCCCCTTTCGTGGATCGGTGATGACGCCGGTGAGCGCCGATGCGGCGGCAACTGCAGGCGAGCAGAGATACACGCTCCCTGTCGGGTTTCCCATCCTCCCCTTGAAATTCCGGTTCGTCGTCGACAATGCGGTCTCGTTGTCACCGAGAGCTCCCTGATGGACTCCGAGACACGGCCCGCAGCCGGGGTTCATGACGACGGCGCCGGCGCGGACGAGATCCTGGATGTATCCCTTCTCAAGTGCCTGCTGATAAATCTTTCCCGATGCAGGGAAGACGAGCATTCTCGTGCCGTGCGAGACCTTGCGGCCGTGCAGGAGCCGGGCAGCAACCTCCAGGTCGTCCAGCCGGCCGTTCGTGCACGAACCGATGACGATCTGGTCGACTTTCGTGCCGACGACGTCCGAGACCGACTTGACATTGTCCACCGTATGGGGACATGCGATCTGCGGTTGGAGCTGCGAAGCATCGATTTCCACCACACTGTCGTACGTCGCCCGCTCATCCGGCATGACGAGGTCAATGAGATCACGCACACCCGCCTCAGCACGGAGATACCGAAGTGTCTCCTGATCGGCAGGGACGATCCCCGACGTCGCTCCCGCTTCGACAGACATGTTGCAGAGCGTCAATCGCCCCGACGTGGCCATCTTTTTGATCGTGTCACCGTGGAACTCGAGCACCTTGAACGTCGCCCCGTTGGCCCCGATCCTTCCGATCAGATGAAGGATGAGATCCTTGGCGCCGACGAAGGGAAGAAACTGACCGTTCACGACGACCTTGATCGTTGCGGGCACTTCGACGTTGACGGCTGTCCCGAGGGCCCACACGCTCGCCATTTCCGTTGCCCCGATCCCGAAGGCAAACGCCCCGAGGGCGCCGTGACTCGTGGTGTGCGAATCGGTCCCGACCACGACATTGCCCGGCCGGACGTAACCGTTTTCCGGGAGCACCTGGTGGCAAATGCCGCCGAGGTCGCCGCGGATATCGTGGAACCTGGAAATCCCCTGCGCTGCCACGAACTCGCGGATCTTCTTTTGGTTTGTCGCCGTCTTCGATGTTTCGGCGGGAACCCGATGGTCAAAGATGATCGCGATCTTGTTCGGGTTCCAGACTTTGGGCTCGCGCCCCGTTCCGGCAAAGATCTCCTTCAGCTGATTGATCACGAGTGCGGCATTCTCGTGCGACATGGCAAGATCGACCGCAGGCTCCACAACCTCCCCGGCCGTCACGGATTTCTTGCCGGATGCCCTGGCAAGGATCTTTTCTACGATGGTCATGACATCTCCGAATGAATATGTCTGATACACCCATGTTGCTGAGAGTAGGAGGCAGGATGTATGACGTAGGAAGAAAGCTCGACAGAACATGTTGCTCAGGCACGTTCTCTCTTCCTACTTCCGACTTCTTACGTCTTACTCTTGGCCTTCCGCCTAGACGATCCCCTTCTTTTTCATTGCCGCCACTTGCTCTTGCGAGTATCCTAACTCGCGAAGAATCTCGCACGTATGCTGCGCCAGCGTCGGCGGCGGCGTTTCCACCTCTCCCGGGGTTTTGCTGAACTTTGCCGTCAGGCTAAACACCCGCACTTCTCCGATCCCTTCAATCTCGACGCTCTTCAAGGCTTCACGATGCTGCACCTGCGGCGCTTCGAGCGCGTCCTGCAACCCAAGAATCTCTCCGGACGGGACTCCAAGATCGTTCAGCTCCTGGACCCAGTACGCGGTGGTCCGTGTCGTGAGCTTCGCTTCGAGCAGCGGCGTGAGTTCTCTTCGATTCTTCTTCCTTGCATCGCGCTTCTGGAAGCGAGGATCGGTGACGAGCTCCGGCACGCCGAGGGCCTTGGCAACCGATTCCCACTGTTCCTGCTTGTTCGCGGCAATGTTGATGTAGCCGTCCTGGGTCTTGAAGGTCCCTGATGGTGCCGCCGTAAAATTGTCGTTCCCGAGCAGCACCGGCTGTTGATGACCGATCAGAAGATTCGCCGCCACCCAGCCCATCAGCGGCATGATGGAATCGAGAAGCGCCACGTCAATGAACTGACCTTCCCCGGTCTTCTCCCTGCTGTAGAGTGCAGCCATGATCGCAAACGCGGCATTGAGCCCTCCCACAGTGTCGCAGACAGGAAACCCGCAGCGCAACGGGTTCAAGCGATCGTCTCCGTTGATCGCCATGACGCCGCTGAGTCCCTGAATGATCTGGTCGTATGCCGGTTTCAGCGCGTCAGGTCCGGTCTGGCCGAACCCGGAGATCGCGCAATAGATCAGTCGCGGATTGATCCCGCTCAACACTTCATAGGACAGGCCCAGGCGGCTCATCACTCCCGGGCGAAAATTCTCGACCACGACGTCCGACTTCGCAGCTAGAGCCTTGAAGACCTCCTGCCCTTCGGGAGCTTTCAAATTCAGCGTGAGCGATTTCTTGTTTGCATTCTGCGCGAGGAAACTCGTGCCCATCAGCTTTTCATTGAGCTGGGGGACATTGCCAAGTTTCCGGGCGAGATCGCCGTCGACGGGATTTTCGATCTTTATCACTTCCGCGCCGAGCAATGCCAGGTGGAGCGTCGCGAAGGGCCCCGAGAGCACGTTGGTCAAATCGAGAACACGGATTCCTTCCAGAAGCTTCATGTGCCGGTCCTTTTACTCGGTCATGGATGGGTGTGGGATCGGGCCCGTCCGATACACGGAGCCGGGCATGTCGCGACAGAAGAACGCCGCCACATCACGCGCCAGGGAAATCAATCTCTCGAGTGCAATGTCCGTCCGCAGGCCCATGCGCTGGAGCATGTGGACGAGATCTTCCGTGCAGGCATTTCCCCCGGCGATCTTGGTGAACGGGCAACCGCCGAGTCCGGCGACGGAAGACTCGAAGTACTTCACACCTGTCTGCATCGCAGCACAGCAGTTCGCCAGCGCCAGCCCATAGGTGTTATGGAAGTGACAGGCGAGCTCGGCATTGCCGTTCATCTTCTTCAACGATTCGAACAACTGTGCAACGCGGTCGGGCGTTGCATGACCGGCCGTATCGGCGAGGCTGATCGTGCGGAGACCGGCGTCGAAGAATTTTCCGGCGATCTCGAGCACGCGCTCCGCTGGCACCGCCCCTTCATAACCGCAACCGAAGGCGGACTGCACCGAGACCTGGACACGCTTCCCTGCCGTCTCGGCGTTTCCTGCCATGGCGATGATCCGCTCCGTGGCTTCGGCGATCGACATCCCGGTATTCTTCCGGCTGTGTGTCTCGCTCGCCGAAACGCCCATGCAAAACATATCCACGCCTGCCGCGAACCCCCGGTCCATCCCCTTCTCGTTCAACACCAGCGCGGAATACACGACCTTCCCGCGACCGATGTTCCTCTCGCCCAGTTCGCGAAACAGATCGTCGGTATCGGCCATCTGTGGGACCTTCGTCGGATGGACGAAGGAGCCCGCCTGCACGATATCGACTCCCGCCTCGACGAGGCCTTCCACCCAGGCGATCTTGGTCTCGAGTGGAACGACCTGCGATTCCATTTGCAGGCCGTCCCGGAGACCGACTTCATGAAGGAGAAGCGTATGGGTCATGGTTCTACTCCGCGTCGTGGACAGAAGTCAGTCGGCAATCCTGGCCGCAATGGCCCTTGCCATGTCCAATGTCGAGGCCGATCCCCCCATATCGTACGTCCGGACTTTTCCCTCCTTGATCACGGCGGCTGTCGCCTGCTCCACGGCATCCGCCTTGCTGGTTTCGCCCAACCAATCAAGCATCATTTTCGCGGCAAGGATCGTCGCGATCGGATTGACCTTGTACTGTCCCGCGTATTTCGGCGCAGAACCGTGCGACGGTTCAAACACTGCAAGCGATGTGCCGATATTGCCGGAACAGCCGAAGCCGAGCCCCCCGACCATTTGTGCCGCCAGGTCCGAGATGATATCGCCGTAGAGATTCGGCGCCACCAAGACGTCATACGAGCCGGGGTTCTTCAGAAGCCACATACAGATGGCGTCGACGTTCGCCTCGTCGACCGCAATCTCCGGATATTCCGCGGCGACAGCGCGCGCCTCTTCCAGAAACAGTCCATCCGTCGCCCGCACCACATTCGCTTTGTGGACAATCGTCACTTTCTTCCGTTGGTATTTCCGCGCGAATTCGAAGGCCGCGCGCGCGATGCGTTCGGAACCCTTCTTCGTATTCACCTTGCACGAGACAGCGAACTGATCAGGAGCGAGGCCGCTGAACGCGCCGAACGGTTTCGAGAGTTTTGCGAGAACTTCGACGAGCTCCTGCGGCACGGGATGGAATTCCACCCCGGCGTAGAGGTCCTCGGTGTTTTCCCGGAACACCACGATGTCAATCGACTCCTTGAAGTTCAGAGGGTTTCCTTCGTACGCCTTGCACGGCCGCAGGCAGGTGAACAGGTCGAACTGCTGCCGCATCCGCACGATCGGGGATCGGTAGACGAGGCCCTTTCCTTTGAGTGACGGGATGAGCTCCGCCTCCGCCGCCTTCACCGGTTTCGAGGTAATGGCGCCGAACATCGCGGCGTCGACACTCTGCAAAAGTTCGACGGTCCGCTTCGGGAACGCATCTCCTTCCTTACACCAGAACTCCCAGCCGATATCGCCCGGGATGTATTCAGCACTGAGGTGCACACGGTCGAGAACGATCTTCGCCGCATCCATGACGTCTTTGCCGATGCCGTCCCCCGGCAGCCAGGCGATTGTGTACTTGCTCATAGTTCCGTGGTCCAGAATTGATGCTTCTTGAGTTCAAACATCTTCGATCGTCGTGTAGGGACGTTGCATGCAACGTCCATACAGAAATTCAGGGCATTGCGACAGGGCAGGTCCACCCTCCTCAATCCGCCATCGCAGTCTCGCATTCACGCTGCGCGTCCAGGTCATCCAGCTCCAGCTTCAGCGCAGCGGCGTGGCCTTCTTCCATCTCCGCGAGCCGGCGCAGCACCTCTCGCGTGTGAGGATTGATCGTGATTTCAGCGGCGTGCCGGTAGTACTCCCGTGCATCTTCCTCATCGGCAATCGCCAGCGTGAGGATGTCGCGTATCGTCATCTCATCCCAGCGGAGATCGGGCATGCGGCTCATGGGAAAGTCTCCTCTCAGGCGAAGCTGTCGCTGATGTTGTCGATGGTGGCGAAGCGCTCGGTGAGGAGCGCGCGAAGATCCCGCAGCGCTTGAAGGCCGCGCTGACGGTCGAACACCAGCCGCTCGAGCATGATCTTCACGTCCGGGTAGTCACACTCTTCCGCGAACCGACGATACTCGCCGATCGCCGCTTCCTCTTTTTGTTCGGCAAGTGACAGCGCAGCGCACAGACCCTTGCATGAATGCACACATTTCGGTTCCATCGCTTCCTCCGTTTGATCCTGCCGTTACGCGGGTTGCAGTTCCGCCATCGCCATTCCCCGTTGCAGGGCCTGTTCGTTCAGCGGAAGCAGATGATGGTACCGCTCGGGGAGGACCTTCTTCAACGCTTCCATGACCGACTGGATCCCCACGACATGCGCCCGCGCGAGGAAAGCGCCCAGGACGATCATGTTCATGATCTTGGTATTCTTCATCTTCACCGCCTCAACGCTCGCCTCCAGCGGCAGGAGGGTGATGTCCGTCCGCGTCGGGAGCCTCACCATGTTCGTCGAATCATAGATCAGCATTCCGCCGGGGCGCACGGCGTGCTCGAACTTGTCGAGCGACGGTTGATTGAGCGCGATGACGGTGTCGAACACCGTCACGATCGGCGAGCTGACCTTCCGGTCGGAGACGATGACGATGCAGTAGGCGGTTCCGCCCCGCATTTCCGGACCGTACGACGGCATCCAGGTGATCTCCTTCCCTTCGACGACACCAGCGTAGGCAAGCGTCATCCCCATCGAGAGCACGCCCTGGCCACCGAAACCGGCAATACAAAGTTCATGTTTCATACAGTTCCTCGTTTCTTCAAACGCCCTTCACTTTGGGGCCTTGATATCTCCCGGGGGATAGAGCGGGAACATGTTTTCCTCAAGCCATTTGTTCGCCTGCACGGGTGTCATCTTCCACCCGGAGGGGCAATTCGACACGACCTCAACGAGACATGTCCCTTTGTTTTCCTTTTGGAATTGGAACGATCGCGCGATAGCTTTTTTCAGATGTCTGACGGCCGTCGCCGTGTGGGCCGAGGTCCGGGTCACATAGTAGGTCCCTGGCAGTTGCGCCACGAGGTCGGCCATCTTGATCGGGAACCCCGCCGTTTCCACGGTCCGTCCTGCAGGCGAGGTGGTCGTTTTCATGCCGAGAAGCGTCGTGGGCGCCATCTGCCCGCCGGTCATCCCATAGATCGCATTGTTGATGAACACCATGAGAATGTTCTCGCCCCGGTTGCAGGCGTGGATGGTCTCCGCAGTGCCGATGGCGGCGAGATCTCCGTCGCCCTGATAGGAGAACACCATCTTCGACGGCAGGACCCGCTTGATGGCGGTGGCCACCGCCGAAGCCCGGCCGTGCGCCGCCTCCTGCATGTCGATGTCGAGATAGTTGTACGCGAACACTGAGCATCCCACCGGAGCGACACCGATGGTCTCCTGCTGGATCCCCATTTCTTCGACGACTTCCATGATCACCCGGTGCACCACCCCGTGGGCGCATCCCGGGCAATAGTGCAGCCGGGTATCGGTCAGCGTCGAAGGGCGTCGATACACGACTTCGAGTTCGTCGGTCGCCTGAACAGCTGGTGTCGGTTCCATTTCAGCAGGCCTCCGCTGGTTGAGCAACATGCTTCGCCGTGAGTTTCCTCAGCGCTTCCACCACTTCTTCCGGAGACGGGATAACGCCACCCATGCGACCGTAGAAACTCACCGGCACTTTGCCATTCACCGCCAGCCGGACGTCCTCCACCATCTGACCCGAGTTCATTTCCACCGTGAGGAATCCGTGCACCCGGCGCGTCAACTTTTCGACGGCTTTCGACGGGTACGGGAAGAGAGTGATGGGCCGCAGCAGCCCTGCCTTGATCCCCTGTTCGCGCGCGATCTCGATGGCGCGATGTCCGATCCGCGCCGCCATGCCGTAGGCAACGACGATCCATTCAGCGTCATCGGTCTGCACTTCTTCCCAGCGAGTATCTTCTTTGGCCATGCCGCGGTATTTCTCCTGCAGGCGAAGGTTGATCTGTTCCATCTTTTCCGGTTCGATATGCAGCGAGGTGATGATGTTGCGCGGGCGGTCCGGGGTTTTGCCGGTGGTCGCCCACGGCTTGGGGACGACGTGTTGTTGGGGATCGTATTCGGGAAACGTCACCCGTTCCATCATCTGTCCCAGCGCGCCGTCGGCGAGGATCATAACCGGGTTCCGCCACCTGTCCGCAAGCTCGAATGCCAGATACACGAAGTCCGCCATCTCCTGGACGCTCGACGGAGCGAGCACGAGCAGATGGTAGTCGCCGTGCCCTCCCCCTTTCACCGCCTGGAAATAATCTCCCTGCGAGGGCTGGATCGTCCCGAGCCCCGGCCCGCCGCGATTCACATTGACGATGAGGCAAGGAAGCTCGGCACACGCGATGTAGGAAATCCCCTCCTGCATCAGGCTGATCCCCGGACTCGAAGAGGAGGTCATCACTCTCGCTCCCGCTCCGGCGGCACCGTATACCATATTGATGGATGCAACTTCGCTTTCCGCCTGAAGCACGATCATGCCCCGCTTGCGTCCTTCATCGGCGAGGTATTCCAGAATTTCCGATTGCGGAGTGATGGGATACCCGAAGTATCCCTTGCACCCGGCACGAATGGCAGCTTCGGCGAGTGCTTCGTTGCCTTTCATGATCTGAAGGTCAGACACAAGTGTCCCTTTCCTGAAATCGCGGATCTTCTAGTCGGTGGCGTTGATGGTCAGATTGATATCGTTGGCGACCTTGCTGATTTGCGCCACGGGAACCTTTTGTTTTTTCTTGTTTTCCCGGTAGACGGTGATCACCGCATCCGGGCAGACCAGGGCGCAGTTAATGCAGCCCGTGCAGTTGTCCTTCACCAGGACGGCATAGTGATAGCCCTGACCATTGATGCGCGGGGACAGCGCGAGACTTTCCTGTGGGCACGCAGCAATGCACAGTTCGCATCCTTTGCAGTTCTCGATGTCAAACGTGACGTTTCCTCGTATCATCACGGCCTCCTTACAAATAATGACGTTCCCGCGCGAACGCTTCGAGCTCTTCGCGGAATTTCGGATGGGCAATACTGATCAGGAGCTCGGTCCGCTTCTTCACGGTCATCCCGTGAAGATTCACGACGCCGAATTCCGTTGCGACATAGTGGACATCGCCGCGCGTAGTCGTGACGCCGGCGCCCTCCCTGATCCGCGGAACGATCTTCGAGATCGTCCCGTTCTTCGCCGTGGAGGGAAGCGCGATGATGGGTTTCCCTCCTTCCGATTTCGCGGCACCGCGGATAAAATCGACCTGTCCGCCGAACCCGCTGAAGAAATTGTACCCCATGGAGTCCGCCACCACCTGCCCGGTGATGTCCACCTCGATCGCGGAATTGATGGCCACCATCTTCCTGTTGCGCGCGATCGTAAACGGATCGTTCGTGAACTGCGTCGGGCGGAACTCCAATGCGGGATTATTGTCGATAAAGTCGAACAGGGTGTGCGTACCGAGGACAAAGGAGGTGACGATTTTTCCCGGGAGCAGTGTCTTCTGCTGACCGGTGATCACCCCCCTTTCGACAAGAGGGATGATGCCATCCGAGATCATTTCCGTGTGGATGCCCAGGTGTTGCCGGTCGTCCAGGAACTTCACGACCGCATCGGGAATGCGGCCGATGCCGAGCTGAAGAGTCGCCCCGTCCTCCACGAGTCCGGCGACGTGCGCCCCGATCCGCCGGTAGACTTCACGGTCTTCGGGCGATTCTTCCCCCTCCACCTGCGGAAGCTCCTTGAGGGGCTCGTTCGCCTCGACACAGTAATCGATCTTGCTGACATGAATAAAACAGTCGCCCAGCGTGCGCGGATTGTAGGGATTGACCTGGGCAATGACGATCCTGGCCACCTCGGTCGCGGCCCTCGTGCAGTCCACGCCGACGCCGAAACTGCAATACCCGTGCTCGTCCGGCGGGGACACCTGAATCAGCGCAATATCGATCGGATACCGACGGCTGTACAGAAGGTCCGGGATTTCCGAAAGGAAGATCGGGGTAAAATCGGCGCGGCCTTCGCAGACGGCTTTCCGGACGTTCTTGCCGATGAAAAACGCATTGTGCCGGAAGTGCCCTTCCATTTCCGGCCGGGCATAGGCGGCTTCTCCTACCCCGAGGAGGTGGCACACTTCGACGTTGTACAGCTCTTCGTACCGAGCAACCATGGCGTCGACGAGAACCTGAGGAACCGCACAGCCGGGATGGATGTACACCCGGTCGCCGGATTTGATGCAGGCCACGGCCTCAGCCGCGGAAACAAATTTCCAGTCGAACTTCTTCTTGACAGTTTCTGAGACCTGATTATAGAGCATACGATCCTGTATGAATTCAGTGGATGTTCTTGAATGCCGCCTGGAGATCCTGGATGACGTCATCGGGTCGTTCCAAACCGATCGAGAGCCGGATGCCCCCCGGATCAAGGCCCTTTGCGGCCTGCTCCTCGGCAGGGATGGCGGAGTGCGTCATGGAGCCCGGGTGTTCGATCAAGGTCCGGATGTTCCCCAGGCTTACGGCGAGGGTGATGCAATACGAGTTCCTGGCAATCGAATTGATGAAGCTCTCGGCGCGTTTCAACGACTCCTGCGGGTTCGAGCCCCGCAAGATGAAGTAGATCATGCACCCCGGCGAGAACTTCCCGTCGAAATCCACCATCTGCCGCAGGGCGAGTTCACGTTGGGGAAAGTCGGGAAGCCCCGGGTACCGAACCGTCTTGACCTCCGGGCAGGTCGTAAGAAACTCGGCGACCGTCTGCGCGCTCTGCTGCATCTGGCGCATTCGCACCGGCAGCGAAGGGAGACCCTGCACAAGAACGGGCCAGGCGCTTTTTGCAGACAGGACCCCGCCGAAATCCTTCCGGTACAACATGAGCATGTCCTTGCTCCACCTCGGCCCGATCACCACGCCGCCGATATCGGTGCCGAATCCACCGATCGCCTTCGTCAGCGAGTGGACGACGAAATCGATCCCGTGCGACAGCGGTCGCTGGCAGAACGGGGAAGCGAATGTGCTGTCCACCACGGTGTAGAGCCGCTCCTCTTTGCTGCGCGTCCGGTTGATTTCCGCCGTCATTGCGGCGACCGCCGAGAGATCGATGAGACGCAACGTCGGGTTCACCGGCGATTCCATGTAGAGGACCCGTGTCCTCGGTGTGATCACCGCCTTCACCTCGTCAAGGTCGCCGAACTCGACAAACGTCGTGGCAATCTTCATCCGCGGGTACCAGTTCGTCAGGAGCGAATACGTGCAGCCATACAGCATTTTGTCAGCGACGATCTCACTGCCCGTGCCGGTCAGGATTCCCAGGACGCCGGAGATGGCTGCCATGCCGCTCGCGAAGGAAACGGCTATCTCCCCTCCTTCCGCGTCGGCAAGATTCTCTTCGAGCATGTCTTTGTTCGGTTCGCCCAGCCGGTCATAAATGTAGATCGGGGCGCGGCTCGTCACCTGCACTTCGGCGCTCGAGTGGGCGAATTCCATAAAACCCTGCGCCCCGCGTTGCGCCGTGTCGAGACGGTAGGTTGCGGAGGAGGAGATCGGCGGAAGAAGGTGATGGCTATAATCCCAGCGGGGATCGTCCATCTTCCCGTAGATCAATCGCGTTTCGGCGGAGTATCGGCCTTCGGCATCCTGCTGTTTGTGTTCCGATTCGCTCCCCATGGAAATCTCCCGGATATAATCACATCATGACGTCTTCAATCGGACGCCGGGGTGTCGGCGCCGTCGGGGTCAGACAATACCCGACTCGGAGGATCAATTGCGGCCATTGCTGGCATCCGAGCACGGAACGCAACTGTGCGCGCAGCTCCGGTACCTGCACCGGCATATTGAAATAGCTGTACTGCAGTCCTTCGCGGACGATGGTGAGGCAGAGTCGCTGGTGCACCTCGCCGGTTTGCAGCCAGTACTGTGTCGCATCCTCGCCGGCGATCACAATCAGCCCGGGTGCTTCCACGCAAAGATTGCGGTCGCGCGCGGCGCGCAGCCGTCCCTGGTCGATGGTTTTCGCGGCGTAGGAACCGAGCGACGCGATGGAGCCCGTCCAACCGTACGAGCCCGCCGGGATGCCGTCCCACCGGGCTGTGGCATCTCCTGCAATCCACTCGGCGACATCCTTCCGGTATTCCGCATTCGACCACTGCTGCACGGAGGCGTCCACGACCATTTCGCCGATCTTCTCGTTCATCGCGCCGTCGGTGGAGATCACCAGGGTGGCGTTCGTCCCCTCCGTGCAGAGCGATAGGCGGTGCAGAACCGACGTGGCAACACGGGAAAGGAGAAAAGGATTGCGATTGGTGTGCCGTTCGACGATGCAGGGGAACAGCAGCTCGTAGACCGGGTCGGGGCGAAGCCGCGTGTCGATGTGCCCGAGGCGAACGGCCGCCAGGGGGAGTTCGCTGTCCCCGCTGAGGTTGTACTCCACGGAACATGGCATATGAAAATGCGACGCCGCTGCGCGCAGGTTGAAAACGGCGCCTCCGACGCTCATGAGCAATTCCCTGTTCCCCGGATCGACGACGGGCATCCGGCGACGGTAGTCACCGAAGACCTCGATCCCCTCTTCCGTGATGTTGAATCGCCAGGGTTGCGTATTGTGGGTCGACGGGGCAAGAACGGCATATCGCAGCAGGAAGAACATTTGTTCCCGCCGCGTTCCCGTCGTCGGGAACTCCGTCTCGCTCACCTGGAAGGCCGCCACGCCGGACTGCATTCTTTCCTGATCGCCGGCAGGCGGGCCGTCCACGTGCATCTCCATGCCGTCGAAACTGACTTTCATAGGACCTCTCCTTTGACAGTGACGCCGGAGCGCCGGTCGACCTGTATCGCGTCAAGCGGACAATCGTCCGACGCCTCCCGCACCAGTTCATCTTCCGACTCGCTGCGCGGTTGACAGCAGACGAAGTACTGGTTGGTCGACTTTTCGTAATCGAAATTCTCCGGCGCGATCGATGCGCAGTATGCGCAGCCGTCGCAGCTGTCCGTCGTATAGAACCTGCCCGGCACGTTTCTCGGCAGCCTCCGGGCCGCTCGCCTGTCCGTCATCGCGGGATCTCCTTCGTGCGCTTCACCATCGCCAGGGCAAAACCGGAGAACATCACGACGGTGCCCAGCCACAACAGCAGAATATAGGGTTTGGTACTTGCTTCGACCACGAGCACGCCCGTCGAGGACGGGGCTCCACCGGCCACGACGAGCCTGATCGCAGAAGACCCGCCGTCTCCGATGTCCATCCCGGCAAGCTGCACGTCGGCCTGGAGAAGCGACGAATGCTCCTTCGAGTATTCCGGGCTTCTTCCCTGCCGCACGACCGCCGTCGGCGTGAGGGTTTCGTGATCGGTCCCGCGATCGACGGAAAGGACGGCGCCGACTGTGACGCCGCCATCCGCCGTATGTCCCATCGCGGTATGTCCGTCCTGCATGCGGAACTCCACGAACCGGATCGCCACATTCCCCGCAGCCACGCTTTGTCCCCGCATGATGGTGTACGACTGCGAAGGATCTTCCGCTGCTTCATACGAAAGAGGAGAGAGATAAAAATCTTCAGTAATGAACGAAGCGATGTCGGGATTCTTCATCACCCCTTCCTGGCCCGCGTCAAACATGACCGGCTCCAGGGTGACACGGCGCTGCCCGCCATCCACCCGCACCGTAAAGGCCGTCTTCCCGTCCGGCCGCGTACGATCCCCCAGGTACGTTAACGTCCGGCCGAGCGCGTGCTGGGGAACTCCGACGGGAAGTGCGACACGCTCGGAGACCGCGTAGCGCCCGGTTGTTACAACCCCCACGAGAAACAGCGCGAGGCCGCAATGCGCGATCTTGCCCCCGAGAAAGCGCCAGTTGCCTTTCGCGATGCCGATCCCGATCTCCACGTTGACGGAGAATGCGAACGCAGCGGCTATGCACAGCACGAGAAACCGGGCTTCGCGCACGCCGGCAAGGTAGAACCCGATACCGGCAAGAATGCTGATCGACAACGACCGGAGCGACCGCCGGACGAGATCCATCCCTTCCTGGTATTGCCACTGCACCAGCAGCGAGAGTCCCACCAGAAGCACCATGACGATCGCGAGAGGAAGATTGGAGGAATCATAGAATGCCGGCTCAACGCGGGTCGTGGAAAAAATCGGAAGACTGGTGCCGAACAGAACGACTGCCGCGGAAAGCACCAGGACGATTGCTCCGTAGCCAAGCGCCGATTCGCGGCTGAACACGGAGGAGGACGACTCTTCCGGCCGAAACGCTTTCCATCGCAGGGCCAGGGTAACGATGCTCGCGAACGCGATGATCCCGAGAATGCCGAGAAGCATCCAGTAGGTCACAGCGCCGGGATTGGTGAAGGCATGCACCGAAGCGTCCCCGAGGATTCCGCTTCGCGTCAGGAACGTGCTGTAGACCACAAGCAGAAACGTCACCAGCGCCAGACCGAAATTCGTCCTCACGTACCTGCCGGTCCGCTGCTGGGCGATCACGGTGTGCACGAGGGCGACACTGGTCAGCCAGGGGACAAGAGACGAGTTCTCCACCGGGTCCCATCCCCAATATCCTCCCCATCCGAGAACGCCGTACGCCCAGTAGGCGCCGAGCATGATACCCAGACCGAGGACCAGCGCTGCCGAGAGGATGAAGGGAAGTCCACGGACGAGCAGGGCTTTGGGATCGCCTTTGATGAGACCTGCGAGAGCGAGACTGAATGGAGCCGCAGTCGCCGCGAAGCCGAGGAAGAGCACGGGGGGATGGATAACCATCCAGAAATTCTGCAAAAGAGGATTCAAGCCTCTTCCATCGACAGGCACCGCTCCGGCAATTGCCTCCGGGAACATTTCCCAGAGTGTCCGGAACGGAGACTTGACGACGATGAGCAGAAGAAGGAGCGATTGCACCGTCAAGAAGACGGTCAGGGCCGCAGGGCGAAGACTCGAGTCACGAAGCGACCGCGAGAAGACAAGCGCAAGAATGCTCGAGCATAGAGCCCAGAAGAGGAAGCTGCCTTCCTGACCCGCGTAGAAGGACGAGACGAGATACAACGGGGACAGAGATCGATCGCTGTAGCTGAAGACGTAGCCATTGGAAAAATCGTGGGAGATCAGCTGGAACAACAGGACTGCCGAAGCCAGGAGGACGAAGAGAGCGGCTGCACCTGTGGAGATCGCCGGTCTGAAAGACCGCAGCCGGCTGGCGGTCGATTCTCCCCAAAAACCAATCGCGGAGATCGTGCTTGCAGCAAAAGCGAGGACGATCATCCAATGTCCAAGAACGGTCATCACACCTCCGGCTGAATTGAAGCCGCTGGGGAGGTGTCAAGATGTGTGCCATCAAGAGTAGTTTCCCGGTTGAGTTTAAATCGAATAGGGGGCAATTCCCCTGAATTCGGCCATGAGAAGGGAAAATGGGTTCCAATCCCTGAGAATGAGTTCGCACTATTTCGAAAGGGTTGATGACCCGGCGTGCCGGGGCAAGAAAAAACCCCTCGTGATCCCGGCGCGGGCCGTTATCACGAGGGGTGCGGGGGAACGCACGCGCGACCCGGGCTATTTCATGGGGAGCTGCTGTCCGTAGACGTCGATCAACCCGTTCATGTGCTTGGTCCTGTCAATGATGTTCCCGCTTGCATTGATGACGCCCGAGTGGCAGGCATAGCACTGGGTGATCGGATAAGACGCGTGCCCTTGCGGCGGAAGGCCATGACACGTGCCGCATGCCGCTTCGGCGTCTCCGCCGTTCCACTTCGGCGATGCAAAGGAACCAACCATCACCGAATCGGTGAAGAAGCTCTGATCAAAAGTGGAAGTGGCGCGTTGCAGCCTCCATGCACCGTGACAGTACGTGCCGGAGCATCGTTGGGTCGAGGGGTCATATGCCGGCGTGGGCGTCAGCCCATCGCTCGGTGTGAAGGCGCGGGCCACGGTGATCACGACCGGCGCAGGTCCCTGGTTCGTCAGGTGACCGGGAGAAGAGATCGACGGAGGAACGGTGTGGCATCCGCTGCACGGTACTTTGAAGGAGATGTTGGGACCTGTCCCCCGGAGATGGAGCTGGTGTGCACCGACGCCGCGCACGGTCGTGCTGGAATCGCCGCTGATGGTCGTCGGTGGAGCCCATGAGGCGGTGTCGCTTGCCGCGGCACGGAAGTCGCCGTGGCAGGTGTTACAGGCCTCCGGCGATTTGGCGACGCCCGTCGCGGTCGCATGGCACTGACCACCCGAGCAGGAGATACTGCTCGTTCCCCCCGCGTAGTCCGTCCCGTGGCACGCCTGGCATTGTTGAATGGGGTACCCGTTCGCCTGGAAGTATGCCACATGGTTCCCCGACGGCTGCGAGAACTTGACCGAATGCGGATACGCATCGTGGCAGGAGAAGCACGCCACGTTCACAGCGCCTCCGGAATAATTGATCCCATGACACTGCTGGCACTCGGTGCTGTTGAATCCCATCGCCTGAAGATACGCCATGTGTCCGCCGGCCGAGGAGGCGAACCGGATCTCATGCGGAAACGAATTATGACACGAATAGCAGGACACGTTGACATTGCCGCCCGAATAAGCGTTGCCGTGGCAAAGTTTGCACTCCGTCGAGACGTAGTGTGCGGCCTTGAGGTAGATGCCGTGGCCGTTCGGCGCGGGGCCGAATTTCACGTCGTGCGGGGACGACGGATGGCAGGTGTAGCACGAAACGCCGCTGCTTCCTCCGCCATAGTTGCCGCCATGACACGACTTGCACGATGTCGCGTCCCAATTCACCTTTTGCAGCGCATCGCCGTGGGTCGCTCCATGGCCTGTGGTGTCGTTCCACCCCGTGGGATGAACAAGCGACCCGGGGGTGACCGGATTCGGGCCGGGGGTGTTGAGTTCGGAACAGCCGTACAACACGAACACCCCGGCGAGGGAAAGAACCGCGAGCACTGTACCCTGGATTCTCATGACGAAGACTCTTGGCGTATGAAGAAAGATAGTCGTTGGTTATCGAACCGAGCCGTCGGCATTGTGGCAGGTCAGGCAAATCGGATCCTGACCCGGGACATCGTGACATCCGACGCAGCTTTCCATATCGCGACGCGCTTCCTCCGCATGCACACCACCCCCCGATCCCTTCCCGAGCGTCGTGAAGCCCGGAACGTTGTGCGACGGCGGCTTGAACTTGAACTGATTGATGTTCCCGCCCGCCTGGTGGCAGGTCACGCAGAATTCCTGCGTGTCATGACAGGTGGCGCAATCCGCTGCCCGCGCGCGGGCATCGATGCCGTGCGTCAGGCGATAGTTCAAATCGTGAACGCGCTGCAGCGTCGTCTGCGCGGGCTGGTCCTTCGGCGATGTCCTCGGGCGCGGATCCGCATTAAGATCTTTCTGACCGAAGGCTTTGAGCTCGACGGGGCTGTGGCACTCCTGGCAGAAATCTTCCCGGTGGCACGTCTGGCAGTCGACGTTCAGCGAACCGAGCCGCACAAACTCGCCGTGCGCCCTCCGGAAATCGGAACGGAGATGATCGGGCGGGAGCAGTTGTGCGAGATCCCGGTGGCACGACTCGCACCAGCTCGAGGCGGCGGCGTTGTTGTGGCACGTCGTGCATGCGTCCATCGCCGGCAGGCGCGTTTCGGTCGACGTTGTGTCTTCCGCAATTTCCGCATGGCAGGTGAGGCACTGGACATCCTTCATCCCGAGATGTTTCGCATGGGAGAACAGCAGCTCACGGACAGGAACCGTGCGCGCCTCAATGCTGTCGGGAGTCAGATGACAATAGCCGCACGTGTTGGTCAACTGGTCGCCGTGGCATTGTTGACATTGATCATGCGTGGGATGGAGATTGTCGCCCGAACTGGCGCTTTTCGCCGCCGCCGGATGGCAGTCCGCGCATTGCAGCGACGCCTCCGTGACATGAAACTTGTGATTGAACTTCACGATCGGATGTTCTTCGACGGGTGCCGCACCCCGCACACCTGCCGCCGGAAGGGATGGGGGCCGCAGGAAGAACACCGCGCTCGCGAGCACAGCGGAGATCATGACGAAGACAAGTGACCTGCGTTTCATGAGGCGCACCTTAGTCGAAGAGATTCAGATGATCGGAGAACCAGAAGTGGAGCCTTCCCACAAACCGGAAGTCGCTCTTCACGATGAAGTTGTCGAGCCATTGCCCCTGCAGGTCCAGCGAGACGGCACTGGTCGGCCGGAGCGTCGTCCCGAGCACTACGGACGTCGCCGTATACCGCGGCGCTTCGGCATCGACCCTGTAGCTCATGTACGATATCCCGGCATTGGGCACCACATGGTCGTCGAAAAATGCGTGGGCCCCCTGCAGCGAGATCGACGCGAGCTCGCCGGCGTAGCCGGTGTTCCCCCGGATCACCAGTTGCACATCTTCCCTCCCGATGCCGGCGCTGTACCGCACGCTGTTGTCGCCGTCATAGGCGACGAACGCCCCCCGAAGAAACGTTCGGATCCCCGGAAGGACGAAATAGTCTGCGCCTCCTTCGATCTCGGTGGTCCCCTTCAGGGTGAATTGCGAGAAGAAGGACCCCGCAGGCACATTGGGCTCGCGGCGGGTGGCATAGACCGTGACTTGAATGTCGGGATTCACCGTATACCGGACGCCGAGTTGGGCGTATTGCGTTTTGTTCAGCTCAAAGTTGTAGTCGTAGCGGCCGAAGGTCCTCATCTCGCCCTTGGTGTACGTCAGGTCCACACCGCCCAATTGTTCCTTCTCAGGTTCGGGCACGATCAACACCGTCGATCCATCAAGCGTTTGGGGATTCGCGCGAATGGTGTAGTACTGCGGGAGTGGCTGGCGCCGATTCACGTAACTCACGCCGCCGCGAAAATCAGGGAGCGGATTGAACAGGACCTGACCGCCCAGAGCGAACTTGTCTTTCACCGATCCGATGCTGTGCACGCCGAAATCGTTGGGGGGCGTTACGCCGCCGTAGAGGGTAACCCGGTAGAGCCGATCGTCGGTCCGCGCCGACACGATCGCACCGTCGAGGGTCCCCATCCCCACCCCGTAGAAGTACGGGATGCGGCCGAGCGAGACATCCCCGCGGTTCGCGATGTCCTTGATCTTGAGGTAGAGGTTGTAGAGCCGGTAGTCGGACTCGTCAGCCACCGCCACATCGGTTGAGGTCGTCGCGGCCTGCATGTTGGTGTGCAGGCTGATGTTGCCATGGGCGATTTCGAGAATCGCCGATTGGAAGCCCCGGAAGACCTTATGGGAGGCTCCGACGGTATCGAACTTCTCCCACGTATCGAACGAGGTGATGAAGCGTCCGCTGAACTGCTGGGCGAGAAGAGGAGAGGGAACAAGGACGGCGACCGCAATCACCACTCCCAGTCCCACATCCCGGGTGTAATGCATGCACCGAAGCAATGATTTCATAGGCGTTGGAAGATAAGAGGTTCGATATGGATGCGCATTGCAGCTGACGGGCGATGAGCGCGCTGGTTATTCTCCGGTGTGACACTCTTTGCAGTTCGTCGTCTTCCAGGCGTCGCCGACATCTTCCGGATGATGGAACTCTTCTCCCTGCGGAGCAAGGGTCGTCGGCGCCGGGTTGTTCCCCTGGTACAGGATCGTGTGACAGGTGTTGCAGTCTTTGGGGATCACCTTCCCCGAAGCACTGACGTGGTTCCCGTCGTGACACCGGAAGCAGCCCAGGTCCGTCATGTGCCCGATGTTGTTCGGGTACATTTTCCAGTTGACGCGCATGTAGGGGAAAAAATTCCGGTGATACTCTCCGACAAGCGATGATGCCGCGGACGCCACGAGAGGCTGTAGGCTGTCGGGAATCGCGCCGAGCTTGTCGGTCAACGCGGACCGGACATTGATCGGAATGCTGTCCGTCGCCGCTTCCCCGGTGGTGTACGGCGCGACCAGCGCGCTGACGGCAATGGCCCTGATGCCGGGGATCGCCGGACTGATGCGATTGGAAGCCAGCAGTTGGTCAACGATCCGCACCGGCGGCCGATAAATATGCGACGGCCGGTTGTGGCAATCGATGCAGTCCATCCGGTTGTGGGGAAGCTTTTGAATCTCGTCCTCGGTTACGTTCGAGTCCTTCGCCACGTACTCGGTGACCTCCCCTGTCTCTCGGTTTCGCAGACGGACCCACGGAATAGACTGCCGGAGCGAATCGGTGGCGATGAACGTGACCTCGTTGGCGATGTTCATGTGCCAGTGGATTCCGCCTGCCGGACCGCGATCGGAATTTCCCCCGCCGATCTTCATGAGCAAGGCGACAGTCCAACGGGTGTTTTGATCGTCGGACTTGAAGTACGTGTTGATGACTTCCTTCTCGCCCGAGAAATGCGATGGCCAGTGGCATTGCTCGCACGTCTCCTGGGCCGGACGCAAATTGTGGATCGGTGTCGGGATCGGCCTGGGATAGACGTTTGCGAGGACGGCATACACCTGGTATGCCCCCGACAGTTTCGATCGCACATACCAGCTCGCGCCGGACCCGACATGGCAATCGACGCATTTCACGCGAGCGTGCGGCGAGTTCTGATATGCGGTGTATTCCGGCTCCATGACCTGGTGACATGTCGTGCCGCAGAAACGTACCGATTCCGTCCATTCAAACGTCCGGTAGCTGCCGTACGCCGTGAAGAGAAAAAGGATAACGATGACCGAACCCACAAACAGGACGGCGCTCCGATCGCGAGATGATGTCAGATCGAGACGATACACCAGCCTGCTGGCCGGCATTCCCCGGTGAATGCGGCGCCGTTCGCGAAAGATCCCGATCACGGCGACGATCAGGCCAAGGAGCAACGGGATGGGAAGGACAACGTAGGAGATGATGCCGATATACGCAGGCGGACGCGCCTGGAACAGGTCGACAAAGGTCAGAAAAACGATGGTGAAGAAGGAAATGCCCGATAACGTCGCGCCGCCGATACTCAGCGGGTTGTAGAATGCATCGGGGAGTCTGCGTTTCATAGCACGTCCTGGGAGAGCATCGTCGCCAGCGATCGGAAGGGGTGGTCGATTCTGAGAATGCGGGACACCACGGCGGGACCGTCCTCCTCGGGACGGTCCGCCGTCCGTAGATCAACGCGTATGCGACTACTTCTTGGGCATCTTGTGCTCGATCTTCGCCCACGCTTCCGCAAACTTGAAGCCCTTGAAATTCGGGCTCTGCGAATTGTGACAGACCTCGCAGGTCTTCCCGCCCTGCGCATCCATGACAAAGCCATCGGCCTTCGCCGTTGCCTTGGAAGCGTCGTCCTTCTTGTTGTGCACCATGAGATATTTCTCTGCCGCGCCATGGCACGCTTCACAGGTAACACCTTCCTCTTTCACGACGCCGGGCGCCGTCCCGCCACCCGTGACGTGGCATTTCAAGCATTCCGGGCTCTCTGCCGCCGCCGTCTTCAAACCCTTCTTCTTGGCGATGTCGTTGGCCGCCTGGCTCTTCAACGTCTCAAAGGCCTTTGCGTGAGCGGACTTTTCCCAAACCGAATATTGCGCACCGAGGTTGGCCGCCTTGTGGCACATCGCGCACTTCTTCACTCCGACATATTTGTTCTCCGCCGACACATTGCCGGACAAGAACAACGTCACGAGACCAAGGACGAGCACTGCAATAAGGGTTCGCATATGGCGTTTCTCCTTTGTATCGATAACGATGAACAACTGGGCAAATGTACTAAGGGACAATGACAGATGCCACCATAAATCTCGCATTCGTTCCGTTTTTCCGGATCCGCGTATCCCTCCTATGACTTTTCCTCCTCCGAGGATTCCGCCTGCTCCTGAGCTTTTTCCCTGGCCTCGATTTCTTCAAGCTCCAGGGGGTGCTCGTCGAGCATCTCCCGACCGGTGATGGTCCCCTTCCAGAAGGCCAGATTGATCGGGTAGCTGTCGGGGTTGAGGATCACGAAATAGAAATGCCAGACGACGATGGCCAGCGTCGCGAGCCAGGCCTCGTAATAGTGCACCGTGCGCGCAACGTCCCACCAGAGCTTCGTCAGCAACCCGAGGAAGGTATTGTCGAACCAGAGGATCGTTCCGGTGACCGCCATGACGATCGTACCCCACACCAGGGCCCAGTACTCCGATTTCTCGACGTAGCTGAACCGTCCGAGCTTTGGCTTCACGGAACGTATCCCGAGGTTGTAGAGCACCACCCCGAGAGCGTCGCGGACATCCTGCGGGACCGGGAGCAAGTCCCGGAGAAGCTGCTTCCCCCGCGGCGTGAAGAGGACATAGTAGAGATGGTAGAGACTTACCAGGACCATCACGACCGCCGCCACCCGGTGGGCAATGCCGCGAATATCGAACATCACCGGACTGATGCTTCGCAAGGGAACCACCCACCACGCATCGGGAAAGCGAAGAGCGAAGCCGGTGGTCACCAGTGCGGTGAAACTCAGGAGGAGCAAGCCGTGCTGGACCCTCTCGCTCAGCGACATGCGAAGATACAGACGGTGCGGGATTTCATCCTGAGGTATGGCTCCGCGTCGGACCGCAAGGGTGTGCCTCGACTTGCGCAGGAAATCCAGCACGTTATGAAGCAACATACCGCCGATGACCACGACGATCAGGATGACATAGCTGGAAGAGACAAAATACAGAAGCCTGTCGCTCGCATCCGATGCGATGACGTGCACGGCGCCTTTGGTGAAATTCTCGTTCGCCCCGGGATGGCACTTCCCGCAGGTCTTCACCAGGTTTCCCGGATAGATGGTCGAGGTCGAATCCGAGGACGGCTTGATGTTGTGGACACCGTGGCAGCTGGCACAGTTCGCCACGACAACGGAGCCGGCTTCATTGGCAAGCCCATGGTAGCTGTCGGCATAGCTCTTGAACCGGCCGGTGGGAAGGCCGAACTTTGACGTCAGCTTCACTGATGCGTGGCAGGGTGAACACACCTGCGTGGAGATGTTCTTTGCGGAGGTCGGAGAGTTCGTGTCCTTGGGAGAAAGGATGTTGTGCTCGCCATGGCAATCCGTACAGGTGGCGGCAGCGGTGACTCCCTTCGCAAAAGAGGTGCCGTGAATGCTCTCCTGGTACTCTTCTGCGACATCGGGATGGCAAGCCCCGCAGGTCGCAGCGATGTTTTTCCGCGAAACATGCGATGCCGGATCGGAACCCTTCAGAAGGTCGTGCGACCCGTGGCAATCGATGCAGGTGGCGGCTTCTTCCTTTCCGTTCCTCATCGCTCGCGCGTGAACACTGTTCTGGTAGCTCTCAACGAAGGTAGCCGAGGGTCCCACCTGCGATTGCACTTCAGGATTATCGACATGGCACTTCAAGCACATCGCAGCGACGTTGCGCCGGTTGGTGGCCGAGAGCGTGTCAGACGGGGCCAGGATCGAATGCCCCTGATGGCAATCGATGCAAGTCGGCGCGCCGGTCACTCCTGACGCGACAGCCTGACCATGCGTGGAAGTCCGGTAGGTCGAGTCCTCTGCGGCATGGCATCGCGCGCATGTGGCTTCGGCGAATGCCTTCCGCTCAGCCGTCGGCGCGTCCGAGATTTTCCGGATGGCATGCATGGTGTGACAGTCGGCGCACGACGCGATCGGTTTGCCGTCGCGGATCTTGGCGTGAACGCTCCGGTGGTACCCTTCCGATTGCTTCTCGTTGTGACACGACTGGCAGTCAACAGGCTTGATATGCTTCGCGTGCGGTAGCTCGGCCGGATTGAACCCGACGTGGCACGAGACGCATTCGAGGTTCCCGTGGATCGAGGTGACAAACTTTTTGTTGTCCACGTATAACGACACGGTCTTCCCGTGGCGCGACATGGTCAGAGACGGCTCGCCGTGACAGGCGAGGCATTCTGCGGCAGTTTGCGCGTGGAGAAAAGAGGTACTCCAGAACAGGAGACCGAGAAGGGCTCCTCCCAGGAGTGTCCGGACTTTTGGACCCTTGGACTTCATAGCGCTCGTCGGATTACCGAATATCCGCCCCAAAAGCGTCAAACCATATGCCAAGAACGATCAATCGAATTTGTTGAAAAATGCCACAGAATCAAGTAGACGGTGGGAAAATATTCTCACTACTGCGAGAAAATAAGGATGGGAGTTTGCACGGGTGGGAAAGCGGGGAGCGGGAGACTATCGGACTCGTACCAGACGCGGTTGTCCAGCCACACTGGTCACCGACCACTGGTCACTGTCCACTGTCTGCTGTCTGCTGTCTACTGTCGACCGTTCACTGGACCAACAGCTTCTCGATCCTTTTGGAGACCGCTTCGATCTCGAATGGCTTGTAGAACACCGAATCGACGTGGTCGCGGATCATCTGGTCAAGCTGAACGTCTTTCGCGTTATAGACGTACAGCATGATGATGGGGAGTTCGCAACGGAGGCTGCGCAAGGCGTCGAGCCGTTCGATGATCCGAGACGACGGAACTGCGTCGATGATGATCAAATCAACAGCATAGTTCGCAACGAATGTCTCCAGCATGCTGAGGTTCGTGGTCGTGCTCACGGTGTAGCGGTCCTGGAAGAGCATGGAGAGGCTGAAGCAGAAATTCAGATCCGGGCTGTAGATCAGAATGCTCTTCCGCTTTGCCTCGTCTTCCCTGGACGACGACGCGCGTTCTTTTGTGCTATTTGCCTCGGTCGAAGACAGCATGGAGTTATGGTGACTGGAGCATTGCAAGATTTTGGTTTGGCCGTCACTCATCGGAAGGACTGCAACCCTCTCCGAGACAAGGGCCGTTTGCAGAAGCTTTCAAGATACGTGCCAAGGGAGAAAGAGTCGGTGTGCGCTGCAGGGAGAGAAAACTGGAATGACGAGGAGGATTCCCCGAATGCATTCCAATTTGTGGGAATATGTGGGGGGAAATTCTTAACCCTGCAAAGGTATCGTCAGCTCTTCGATCTTTCGGTACAGCGATGAGAGAGAGATCTTCAAGGCCTTCGCTGTCGCTTCCTTGTTGTAGTTGTTCGACCGGAGCACATGCGAGAGATACTGGCGTTCGAAGTCATCCACCGCCTCTTTGAGCGACCGGCGCGAATCGAATGCATACACGGCCTCCTGCCGTTGTTCGAAAAAGCCCGGCAGCTCATTCTTGGTGATGAGCGGCGACTCAGCAAAGATGATGGCGCGCTCGATCACGTTCTCCAGTTCGCGGATCTCTCCCTTCCAGGAGTGCGCGAGCAGGCTCTTCATCACTTCGTTGTCCACGCCGCGCACGTCCTTCCCCATCTCCCGTGCATATTTCTGCACGAAATGCTCCACGAGCAAGGGAAGATCGTCGGCCCGCTCCGACAGCGGTGGCAATGTCAGCTCGACGATGTTGAGCCGGTAGTAGAGGTCTTCGCGGTATCTCCCCGCTTCCACTTCCTTCCCCAGATTCTTGTTGGTGGAGGAGATGATCCGCACGTCCACCGAAATGGGAAGCGCCGTCCCGACCGGAGTGATCTCCTTGAGCTCGATCGCCCTGAGCAGCTTCACCTGGAGCTGGTACGGGATCTCGCTCACTTCGTCCAGGAAGAGTGTTCCTCCATCGGCTGCCTTGAAAAACCCCTCCTTGTCCGTTGTCGCGCCGGTGAATGAGCCCCGCTTGTGCCCGAAGAGCTCGCTTTCGAAGAGATTTTCAACGACGGCGCCGCAGTTCACCGCCACGAACGGTTTCTGGGCGCGCTTGCTGTTGTAGTGGATCGCCCGCGCGACGATCTCCTTTCCCGTCCCACTCTTGCCGTGGATAAGCACCGTGCCATCCGTCTGCGCCACTTTCTTGATCGTGTCGAACACACGCTGCATCGCCGGGCTCTGGCCCACAATGTTCGTGAAATCGAACCGGCGGTTCAGCTCACCGCGGAGCAGTTTGTTCTCGACATTCGTGCGCCTGTTCTCGAGCAGGCGGCCGACCTTGACGAGCAGCTCATCGAACTCCACGGGCTTCAGGATGTAGTCGACCGCACCCTTGCGCAACGCTTGGATGGCCGTGTCGATCGAGCCGTACGCGGTGACAATCACCACCAGCGTTTCCGGATAGAGCCGCGAGATCTGCTCCAGCAGCTCGATCCCCTTCATCTCGGGCATTTCAAGATCCGTCAGGACGCAATCGAACGGCTCTTCCTTGAGGATGTCCAGGGCAATCCGGCCGTTCGCCGCCTCCCGCACCCTGTACCCTTCCTTGGAGAGAACAAAGGAAAGAGATTCCCTGATGATCTCCTCGTCGTCAACGATCAAGACAGAGTCCGCCATGCCGCCTATCGCTCGTGTGATGGAAAGAACTTGCTATGCGCTGCGTCGTTGATATTCCTGGGCGTTCAAGGGAAGAAGGATCGTGAACTTCGTCCCCCTCCCCCATTCGCTTTCCACGGTGATGTCGCCGCCGAAGCTCTTCATGATACCGTAGCTGACCCACAGCCCGAGCCCGGTCCCCTCCCCGACCCGCTTCGTCGTGAAGAACGGTTCGAAAATTTTCGAGAGATGCTCCGGCTGAATTCCCTTCCCGTCGTCAACGATGGTGATCCTCACCAGCTCTTCATCGCGCTGGACCTCCGAGACGATCGTTCCCCTTTTGCCCTGCAAGGCGTCGACAGCATTCAGAAGGATATTGATGAAGACCTGCGACAGCTGGTCGGGGACGAGATACAGGAGAGGAATCTGCATCCTGATGTGGGTCAGGAACGTCACATCCTTCCCCTTCTTCCCCATCTTGACGATCTCCACCGCGTCCGACAGATTCTTCACGATGTCGGTGGGAATCACCTGGTAGTTGGAAGGCCGCGAGAAGTCCACAAGGTCGCGGATGATTTTCGTGATCCGATGAACCTGGGACTCGACAAGGCCCAGCTTGTCCTTCGCGAAATCGTCCTGGATGGTCCGCTGGAGCACCTGGACGATCGAGGAAATCGAAGCGAGCGGGTTGCCCACTTCATGCGCGATCCCGGCAGCGAGCGTCCCGATGCTCTCCATCTTCTGCGAGTGCATCAGCTGCTGCTCAAGGGCTTTTTGCTCGGTGATGTCCCGGTGCGATCCGAGGTATCCGACCACCTGCCCGTCGCTGCCGATGATCGGCGAGATGAGCAGCTGTGTGAACAGCGGATCGCCGCTTTTCCGGCGGTTTTCCACTTCGCCCTGCCAAACGTTCCCCGCACTGATGACTTTCCAGATCCGCCGCCAGAACTCCTTCGGATACTTTTTGCTGGAGAGAATGTTCGGATTCCTTCCGATCAGCTCTTCCTTGCTGTAGCCCGATGCACGCTCGAAGGCCGGATTGACGTACACCATCGCTCCCTGACTGTCGGTAATCTGGATGGGATTGACCGTGTAGTGCACGACATTGGAGAACCGCAGGAGGTCAAGCTCCCGTTGCTTGGAGAGGGAAACGTCACGGGCAAAAACATAGAGATGGTCGCCGTCGTTCCGGTCGGGCGGCCCGACGGTAAGCACCGCGTCGATGATCGTTCCGTCCGCTCCCATGAACTGCACTTCCAGGGGAGGTTCCGGACCGGCGGAGGAAATCTGCAGGCGCGGCCTGGGGGACTCAGGAGCAAGGAGCGTATCGAACCGGACCGTCCCGAGGCTTTCAGCGCTCAGCGCAAGGAGTCTGCGCGCTTGATCATTACAGTAAAGAACGACCTGCTTCGTCGAGACGACGAAGCACATCTCCGGAATAACGTCCAGCAGGCGCTCGGCTATGTGGGGTAGTAAGGCCATCAATAACCGGATCTGCCTCAAGGTATCAATAATGCGCCCGAAATTCAACGGAGCGCGGCGTCCGTGAACCCCGAAATGCGTATATTGCGCCTCTCCCGATGAGGATTTGTGAAGACTTCCGGCATACGAACAGCAGTTTCTCCGCTTGATGGTGATGGAACCTTCCGATCCCTCTATGCGAATCTCCTTGCGAAGAACCCCGGGACTGCCGGCCTTCACGCAAATGAATGCCGCTCAGACAACGGACGCATCTGCACGGCATGCCACGCGTCGCAGATCGGATATGCGGCAGAAACCGCCCTGAAGGAAGCGGCCCTCCAGGAATTCTGGAGGACCCGTCTCCATCGCGCCGTCCCCTTGAAGCCGCTCGTCTCCTCCCCCCGTGGGCGGCGCTACCGAACCGTGAGCAAACGGAAGGTCGTTCGCACGAAGAACGGGATTGCACTCGCTTTGATGGCTCCCGACGAAGGTGGCAGCGTTTCTCCGATCCGGGTTCACGATTGCCTGATCGAGCCTGAGGCCCACACCGCAATCTACAATGCCGTCCAGGCATTTTTGTCGCGCCCCGGTGCCGCGCCTCTCCTGGACGAACTCGTCTACGTTGTCATCAAAGGAAACCTCGATGAGCAGGCGGCCATTTTGAACGTCCGCTCGGTTTCGGGGGCAGTGACAAAAGCGGTGAACGCGCTCTCGCGCGCACTGACGCACGCGGTCGGATCTGTCCGCGGGGTCTTTCTCTTCGAAGGAGAGGGGGACGACCGGTACTATCTTGGTTCGAAACGAGCCGGGGTACCACCGAACATGCGTCGGATCTACGGGCCCGACCGACTGCATGAACGGGTGCTAGGGAAGGGTTTTCTCTTCAGCCATCAGGCTTTCACCCAGGTAAATCCGGCTATCCTCGATGCACTCGTAGGAACCGTGGGCAACGCGCTCGGCCTGAGCGGAAGTGAGACGCTGTACGATTTGTATTGTGGTTACGGAGTATTCGGGATCTGCCTGGGAGGGACCGCGAGGCGCGTCATCGGAGCCGAGTGGACCAGGGCGGCGGTGCTTGACGCCCGGAAAAACGCCGAACGCAACGGGCTCAAGAACGCGAGGTTCGTGAATACCGCCATCGACAGCGAATCATTGCCATCGCTCCTGGCACCGAGCCGGCCTGGCGACGTAGCGATTCTCGATCCACCGCGCAACGGGACACTCCCCGGCGTCATTGAAGCCCTTGCGGCGAAAAACCTGCGGAGAGTCGTCCACCTCTTCTGCAATATCGATCTCGTCGCGCAAGAGCTGGCACGCTGGGAACGGTCCGGGTACGCACCTGCCGAAGCGATTCCCTTCGACATGTTCCCCGGGACCGACAGCGTCGAAATCATGATGGCGCTTTCCCCCGGTTCACCGCTTGGGAGCAAGGGTGCGAGGCACTGATTCCTGAATGGAATCGAGTCCCTCGAATGTCAGATCGAGAACAGGATACGACGACCAACCCTTGTAGTCGAAGTGCCACCATTCTCCCCTGTTCACCGTAAACCCTTCGGCTTCCATCGCGCGGCGGAGCAGCTCGCGATGCGCCCGCTCTTCCGTTGATCCGCCTGCATAGCGGGGCGATGCGCGCCGGCTGAATTCGTCATACGAGCTCGGCATGGACACCTCGCGGCCCGTGCTGCGATCGTAGAGGGTCAGGTCCACGGCGCACCCGCGGTTGTGTATCGAACCTTTCCGGGGATCTGCAACGAAGCCACGTTTCGAGGGGGGTGTTTCATCCCAGAATTTCTTTGTGACGCGCCAGGGGCGGTAGGCATCGAACACGGTCAACCCGTATCCTTTCTTTTCCAGCGCCCTGTTGACGCGAACCAGCGCTCTTGCCGCCGGCCTCTCCATGAAGGCTCTTGCCTGGCTATACATCGGTCGGCCGATGAAGTTGTCAGACCGGGCGTAGTGAATGTCCAGGTGAATCGTGGAGTCGAGCTTCGTGAGTTCGACAAGATCGGGCCCGGCGAGGGCGCGACCAAGCTGCACGGCAGGAGCGATAAGAGAATCTTGTGGCGACTGCGCCCGCGACAATGCCAGGGGAAGAAGAAGATGGAGAAGGAGAAAACTACGCCTTCGGAGATTTCGTGCGTGCCTGGGGGCCATAAGAGATATAGGAGGAATTGAACCATGGAGGGGCGTTGCATGCAACGCCCCTACGCAGCCTTAGATCGGAGTTGCTTCATCGCAAGAGAACCATCGCTCGCGTCGCTGAAAATCTTTCCGCGGTCAATCGATAGAAATAGATGCCGCTTGAAAGCTTGGACCCATCAAAGGTAAATGTATGCCTGCCTGCTGGATAGCGGCTATCAGCAACCACAGCCACTTCGCGTCCGAGGATGTCGTAGACGACCAGACGTACGCGACTGGCCACCGGCCACTGACCACTGATCACTGTTGTCGGATTAAATGGATTCGGGTAGTTTTGCGCGAGCGCGAACGCCGTCGGTGTGCCCGGTTGTTCCCCTTTCACGTCCACCGTAATCGGATCCTGCCCGCCGAAATCCGCATACCGCTGGGCGAATTCCTGCAGGTACTGGTTGGCGATCGCGGGATCATGAATCACGAGAAGGTTCTCGTTGTTCGAGTTCTCCGCCGCCGACGTCCAATTGTGTGATCCGGTGATCACCGCGCCGTTCCAGTGATAATTGTCGCCGTCGATGATCCCGTATTTGTGGTGATAGAGACCTGTGTAGTTCGAGGGCTTCAGGAGGAGATCAACGCCGTTGGTTCTCAGGAACCCCACCTGAGAGCCCTGATCGACAGAGTCATCGACGATCATTCTTGTCTTTTCGCCGCCGTTCCTCTTTGCAATGATGGCGTCGGCGATATCGGAGCGGGTGATCGTCAGAAGCGAGGCCGCAATCGAATGCCGGGCGGAATCGAGCGCGGCAATGATGTGTGACGTCGTGTGATCGCTGGGGCTGAAGTAACATTCGATGTTCCTCCCTCCGATCACGAAGCGATGGGGCGTGTTGTCGGTCTTCCGCGCCCCGAACCGCGAGACGGATGCATTCGGGACGTCGTTGTCGCTTCCCCACATCTCGTTGAACTCCACCGTGTAGGCTCCCGCGAGCGCAGGATCCTGGATCTCCACGGAATTCTGGAAGTCATCATTCGTCCCGGGATCCGTGGGGTTCCACGAGCCGGTCCACACCCAGGCACTGTCGGGAGCGCCTCCTCTCCCATCGATCACAAAGAACTTGTTGTGCATCAGCCCCGCGCCCTGATTCACCGGGTCGAACGTGTCGTCGATCAACGGGACCCCGGCATTCCTGAGCTGACTGAAGCCGTTCGCACCCTTGTCGTTGTCTGCTTCGCAGAGGACACGGACGCTGACCCCGCGATTTCGCGCGGCGACGAGTGCGTAATAAATCCCGGTCCCGACATTCCCGCTCAGGCTGTAGAGCGCGACGTCGATGGATCGATGGGCATTCGCAATGCGGCGGATCACGAGGGAGTCGAGCGGCTGATTCCCCTTCGCGGCGGTGGGCCATGCAAGGGCCGTGTTGACCGACTTGTTGAAGTAGACGTTGATCGCCTCCGTCGCCGTCGACGGGGAGGCGGTGCTGACGATGAGCGGTGGACCGAAACTCGTGTCCGTCCCGGCGGCCGAAAATACGCTCACGTAGTAGATGGTCGCAGGATTGAGGCCGTTGAGTCTCACCGTGTGCGACGTTGCCAGCGTGTCGTTCCCGGCTTCGCTGGATTCCTGCGTCGGGTTCGTCCCGAAGCGAAGCCGCGACGTCCCGGGGCCAACCGTCGTCCATGATACCGAAAAGCCGTCAGGAGTGATGGCGCTCTCGATGGGGACGCTCGCGAACAACGGACCGCCGGTGATGATGTCGGCCGTTTCCCGTGGCATGATCTGGTACCCGCCGATGAAGGGGGAACTGCTGACGAACTGACCCACGACGCCGATCATATCAAAGGCGCCGCCTGGAATGGGGCCGCCGACGAGATCGGTCGCGTCGTCGACGCGCATCTGGACGGAACCCGACGGATCGGTAACGGTATAGTTGGCGTACGCCCAGGCACCTGAAGCTGAAACGGTCACTCGGTTCACCCGGACAAGCAGCCCCTCATAATTCTCCACCCCGCCAGCCCCATCCGAAGAGATTTGCTGGGCGTTCACCACGGTCGGCGCGACGGTGTTCCGCGAGCTGACGGTGGTGATCAGGAGGGGATTGACGATCTCCGTGAGGCCGTTGAACGGCTGGATGAGTCCGGAGACGATGACTTCGTCGCCGCGATGGACGACCGACGAGAAGCTTGAGCCGAACACGGCAAGTCCGGCCGAATTGTCCTGGATGTACGACGGCCCCCCGAATTCATTTGCGACGGTGACCACGCCGCGGACAGTCACAAGTTGATTCACGCGGAGCGGCACGCCGTAGCTATCGTTTTCTT
>DATJPR010000008.1:0-3846 GCA_035506295.1 Bacteroidota bacterium
CACATCGGAAACTTGGGTTACTTCCTCTCGGGCTCACGACAGGAAACCGACAGGCGGATCGACCCGCCTGTTGCAAACCTCTTCCATGACCACGGGTTTGATTACTTCGTATACGGCAAATTCGACTACATCCTGAGCGATGTGGACTACCTCACGTCGAACATCAATTTCGGGGAAACAGATACTCAGGTGCCGTTTGACTCGGCTGAGGGGATCGCATCAGACCAGCAGAAGACGACTAATGGGTTTCAGACGCTATCGTATTTCAGGACCTTGAACTCGGAAATAGACATGGAATCCAATCTTTTCATCGGCGCATACGCCCGCGAAGGAGGGCTCACATTCACGCCTGGATCGATCGATCCGCCGGGCTTTCAGTTCGCAGGAGATACCGTCGACAATTATCTCCTGACGGAGGACAGAAGCTTCACGACGATTGGACTCCGGACGACGTACGACAAGAGGTTTTCTCATCAGCTTATGATCAAGACTGGACTCAATGCCAGTAGCACGTCGGGAACTGAGAACTTTACATCGCGCGATGCGGCAGGAAACCCCGGGCCATCCATCGTAACGAATTTCAAAGGCTCCGATTTCGGATTATTCGCAGAGACGGAGTATCACCCGCTTGACTGGACCTCATTCGAGCTGGGAGTGCGGTACGACCAACATGTTGCTCCTGACGTTCCCCTGACGCACCAGGTGAGTCCCAGGATTCGGTGGAACTTCTTCATTGATGAGTCGAATACGGCTTACCTGTACTATGGTCGGATCTTCATGCCGACAAATACGGAAGGATTGAGGTCGATCTCGCTCAACGTGAGTACCTCACTCACGCCGACGCTCCCGGAGAGAGACGATTTCTTCGAATTGATGTACGCGCACCTGTTCCCCGGCGGGCTTCGGGGAAAATTGACGGGATTTTACAAAAAGGACGTTCCGGGGGTGGACGATGAGACGGTTGGCAGTAGCGCAATAAAGACGCCCGTCAACATTGAGACTGTGTATATCCGGGGGATCGAGCTCGGGCTCTCTTTCAGCAGTCCGGTGACTCCATTTTCAGGATACATCAATGCATCGATCATCCATGCATACGGAGTCGGCCTGGTCTCGGGGGGATTTCTGGATTTCGACGACGATGGCCCCGCGACGGATCTCGACCACGACCAGCGCCTCTCGATAGTCGCTGATGTCAACTACCAGCCGGCTGACTGGTTTCTCAATCTCAAAGGTATATACGGTTCTGGTCTCTCCAACGGCAATCCGGACGGTGTGCCGTACCAGACCGGGCTTTTTGACTTCAACATTGCCACGCACACCACCCCGTCCTGGATATTTGATCTTGGCTTCGGGTATACGCTCCATATGTCGGGAGGTTCGACCTTCGAGCCTTCACTGTACATCACCAATTTGCTTGACCATGGACATCTGATAAAAGGAGCGTATTTCAGCGGTGCAAGTTGGGAAGAACCAAGAAACGTCGTTCTACGGTTGGCTGTCCATATTTGATCTGTGCCTTCCGGCGAGCGGATGATTCAAAAGTTCAATGAGATGCAAAGAGAGAACTCATCGAAGAATCCCTGTCACGGGGAGGGCAGGGATTTGCTTCGATGAGGACTCACTGCGACACCTGAAGATGATCCCTTCTGCAGGTTAGAGCTATGAGATGGAATAGCTGTCAGCTCATGCCCGGAGGCGGATATGACAAGTGACGGAACGATGGCTGCCGGAGTGCTCTGGAATCACCTGCATAGAGCACAGATCATGCACCTGGTGTCCATGGCTATTGCCCTCGCCTTGAGCTGGTTTCACGTATGGAGCATCCTTGCGCCATTTGACTTCATCGCAGTAGGTGCGACACTCAATGTCAACGGGGTTGATGCGATGTCCGTCAAGGTGGCATTCCACAGCCATCACCACCGCTGACGTGTCGGCTCGGGGCGCAGTCTCAGAATTTATCCGGTGAGACGAACGGTAAGGAAGATGAACGCTGCACCCAGAGCCGTGAGAGCAACAAGGCCCATTGTGACGCTCGGACGATTCTGGGAATGTGCCTCAGGCAGTATATCGGCGGCCCCGATATAGAGGAGGAACCCACCGAAAAACCCCAGATAGAGCGCGAGAATGTGGGGCGGGACATGGAAAAACAGCGTGGACGCAGCCCCTGCCAGAGGAGTGACGGCATCCAGAGCAAGCATCGCAAGCGCCTTGCGGGATGTGTTGTGGTTGACAAGCATGAGGCTCACCGTGTTGAGGCCGTCACAGAAGTCGTGCGAAATCACCGCGATTGCCACGATGACGCCGACCGATTCTGACACTTGAAATGCCAGCCCGATTCCGACACCATCCATAAAGCTATGTCCGGCGAGGGCCTGGGCTGAGAGCTTGCCGACTCGCGGGTGATGGTGTTCGGCGTAGTTTTCCTCGTGGCCATGGTGTATGAGGATCAGTTTCTCCAGGCTCTGGAAGCACAGGAAGCCGACAACCAGTGCGATCATCGCACCGGTGGCATCAATCCCCTCCCTTCGGGCCAGACCAGAAATCTCTGGCAATATTTCGAAGCTTACGACCCCGAGGAGCACACCGGCCGTAAAGCTCAGAACAAAGTGCAGCTGGTCACGGAATCTGAGAGCAAACAAACCACCGGCGGCGGTCGAAACAAATGTCGCGACTGAAAACAACATAACGTTCATGGCTCCGCCCGAGGTTCTTGACGCCTGAGACGCTTTTCTACCGAATGTCAAACGGCCAGTAGATTCTGGCGTACTTCACTGCTTAGCGTGGTCGTGATGTCACGGCCGGTGTTTACGGACCACCTTCAGCGCGATTTCCTTCCCTGTCTCTGTAAGGGTTGCACCGCCTGATCGGCTGTATTCAACGAGCTTCTTGTCGCGCAGCCTACGGAGCTTCTCAGTGACCATTGCCGGATTGATCTTCAGTTCACCGGCGATTGCCCGGTTCAACACGCGACCCGTTGCCTCCCCAGAAAGTGCAATAATCAACTTCAGGAAGTTCTCTTCGAGTTCTCCTTCGTACTAGAATACAAATCTGTACGTGAAAAGAAACTGTGCAGGAAGCGCGACACCATCCTTGACATAAGGCTGAAACCTGGTCGCTTTCACCGCCCTTATTGCATTGCGTGCAAAGTCGTTTCCACCGGATTGTACTATTGAAACATCCTGTACCTGACCCTGCGCGTTTATCGTGACCTGTAATTGAACGATGGCTGTAACACCCTGTTCTTCAGCCCATGCGGGATATTCAGGGATAACCTCATTTAAAACTGCCGGTTGTTTGTCCAGCCGCTTCGGAGCATTTGATATTGCAGGGGAGGGTGTCTGGACCACAGAGTCAGCTTGCTTCATTAACGTGTTGCCGGTGGCAACTGCCACGTCTCCCGATTGAGTCATAGCAGCCTCCGGGAGACCGAAGACAGGCTGTGGCAGCGCGTTCTTTGGCGGAAGAGATGGGGCAGGTTGATCAGGGTCTGGCCTATGCAAAGAAGGCTTAGGAGCCAGCGCCACCTGTTGAACCGGAGGTGCCGGTGGTGCCACCTGAATAATCTGGTCCTGATTTTGTTCGTCGGAAGCAGAACGCAATGCAACGCTTCCAAAATGAAAAACCAATACGACGATGGAGATGAATACCAAAGGCAACAGCAGATTCATTTTGCCAAAGGACGTTTCGGGCGGTGCATTCAGATGAATAGTCCCGTCCATTCTGGAAAACACCCGTGGTCGTGCACGATACGAATGTCGCACGAATCCCATCATGAATGACTCCTGACGACTTTCAGCGCGTATTTGGTAATCCCCGCACCGCGCACGATATCTATTAATCGAACAA
>DATJPR010000009.1:0-5937 GCA_035506295.1 Bacteroidota bacterium
GGACGATCTCGATGCGGCCCCCGGCACTGCTTGATACAGGTTCATCACATCCTCGATTTTTCCATCGTGCGAATGGCCTCGGCCACATCTGCGCTCAATTTTTCCAGTGCAAGGCTGTGAGCAGCGACAAGCGGGGAATAGCCGCTGCCCTGCGTCGGCACACTGAGCGTCGTTCGGCCCGTGCGCGGCTGATCCTTCATCGCCTGGCGCACCGTCCAGACGGCATCCAGGGTTGCCGCCCCGCCCGACACGGAATCAAAGCGCAGAACGCTGATCACGACTCGATACGATGCGCCGGCAGCCGTCGTTTGAGGAAATAGGGTCACGGCCGGCGTCCCGAGCATCAAAACGAGGTTCTCTGCGACAACCCGCGCGATGTCGCTCTGCAGCGGCGATGCCCAGCGGTTGAACTCGTCGATGTCAACCTGGTTCGGGCCGACGCGCACCACGATCTGGGGACGGTCGACGGCTGCCGGGATGGTGACCGGGCCGACCGATACGGAATAGTTCTCTGCCGTGGCCGCAGCCGGCTTCGACGCCGGGCTCAGCGTGTAGAAGTGCGATGGAGGGCTGGAAGCGCAGCCCGTCCACAGGGCAACCAGGATGCAGCGCGCAACGATGCCTGTGAGTCGTTTCATCACGGTTTCTCCTCTGTCTTTCCGCGGATGAGCGCATCCGGGTTGCGCTCGAGGTATTCGCTGAGCACGCGGAATGCCCGCGCCGCGCGCGCGATCTCCTGCAGGGCTTCCCGCAGCTCTTGTTGGGCGGGGGCATCCTTGCCGACCAGCGTTGCATCCGTGTTTTCCAGCACATGCTTGAGCTCTTCCAGGGACGCCTTCAACTCGGGGACGACCTCTCCGTCGATGCGGTTCATCATCTGGTCGGTCGTCTCGATCAGCTTCTTCAGATCCTTTCCGATAGCATCGAGGGGCATTTTATCGATCTTGGCGATAATGCTTGCGATCTTGTTTTCCAGCTCCTGAAGGCTGCTCGGCATGACCGGCAGCTCGGGGGGCTCCTTTGTCCAGTCGACCTTCGCCTTCGGGGCATCGGGGAAGCGGTCAAAGGCGACATAGCGCTGTCCCGTCAGGAGGCTCCCGCTGCGCAGTTGCGCCCGTATTCCACTATCGACCAACTTCTGAATGACTCCATGCTGCTTCTTCTTGCTCTCAATCTTCCCCTCATAGAGAGCATCTGATTTCTTAACATATGCCACGAATCGCTCCGGGTACGTCGTGATAGCGACGCGCGGACGAACGCCGTCCGACGCTTTATCGTATTCGAGTCCTATCTCTGTGACCTCGCCCACCGGCAACCCGAGATACGTGACGGGCGCGCCAACGCTGAGGCCGCGAAGCGACTCGTTGAAATAGAGGACGTAAGAGGCGACAATCGTCTCGTGCTTCGCCACTGCGGCAGTCCTGCTGCCGTAAAGAGGGAAGACGGCTTCCTCGGCGGCAGGCTTCATCTCCAGGGAGGTGGGGGGCGTCTCGAAAGCGATGCCTCCGATCAGCATGGACAGCACCGACTGGGTGTCAACAGACAGTCCGTCTGCCCCGAGCGTCACCTCGATGCCGCTGGCCTGCCAGAAACGCGTCGCCGTCGTGACGTACTTGTCGTAGGGCGCATTCACGAAGACTTTGATGGTGACCGACTTGCCATCCTCCGCGAGGTCATAGCCGATCACCTGCCCCACGTTCAGGCGGCGGTAGTACAGGGGCGAGCCGATCCCCACCGACCCGAGATCGCGGGCCTGCAGCACGTATCGCCTGCCGGGCTGATCGACAGTGATGGCCGGCGGCACATCGAGGCCGATGAAGTCACGCCTTTTTTCTTTGGATTTGCCCACCTCCAGCGCAATAAAGTTGCCTGAGAGCAGCGTGCCGATCCCGGAGATCCCGCTCAGGCTGACGCGCGGCTGCTCGATCCAGAATTTTGCATCCTCTGCCATGAGGCCTTCGGCGCTCTTGTCGATCTTCGCCGTCACCACGACCTTCTGAAAGTCCTCCGAGAGCATCACTTTAGACACCTGGCCGATATTGACGTCCTTGTACTTGACGAAGGTCTTCCCCGCCTCGATCCCTTCGGCCGACTTGAAGACAATCGTGACCGTCGGTCCCTGGCTCAGGAACCGCTCGACTGCAATCCCGAAGGCAACCACGGCCGCCAGGATCGGGATGATCCACACGACGGAGAGCTTCCGCCGTTTTGGGGGTATGGCCGTTGCGTGCGGGACGTCCGTGAAATCTTTTTCCTCAGTCATGTGGACCTTCCTTGCCTTCGCCGGCATCCCATATCAGTCGGGGGTCAAAGGTCTGGGCCGCGATCATCGTCAGCACGACGACCGCCGCAAAAAAAATCACGCCGGGACCGGGCTTCACCGACATGAGCGGCTTGAGTTGAATGAGGGCGACGGTGAAGGTGTCGACAAACACATCCAGCATCGACCATCGCCCAACGATTTCGACGAGGCGGTAGAGCCGGACTCGCTCGTGCATTCCCATGGCCGCGCTTCGTTGAACCGAGAGCAGCAGATAGGAAAGCGCGATCAGCTTTGCCAGCGGGATGACCACGCTCGCGATCAGCACAATCAGCGCCAGCGGCCACGATCCCGTCGTGTAAAGAAGAACCACCCCGTCCAGGATGGTGTCATCCTCGGCGGACGTCACGGTGATCGTAGTCAGCACCGGCAGAATATTCGCCGGAATGTAACAGATGGCCGCTGCGAGGATGAGTGCCCACGTGCGCTGGATCGCGTTTTTCCGTCGCAGGGAAAGCGCATTGCCGCATCGCGGGCAGGACCCCGGATCGTCGATGTCGGCCGGCCGCGACAGCAGCCCGCAAGCCTCGCAAGAGACGAGTCCGAGTTTCATGCCTGTCAATAACCCGGTGCTCATGGCCGCACCTCCGGCGAAAGGGCAGGCTCAGGGGATCTTGCCGACGGCGGCAGCTGGCCGTTCACCCAGCGGATACGCGTCCAGACCTCTCGCGGATTGAAGCTGACCTTCATCGCCGCAAACAGCGCCATGAGCGCGCCGACGGCATACATCCCGATACCGGTGATCACTGTCGCAAGCTCGGCGATCTTGATGAGGGCGACAAGGATGCCCAGCATCATGACCTCGATCATCGCCCAGGGGTATTGCCAGTCCAACCTGCGCAACAGCATTCCGACCCACGAGGGAGCCGGGGGCCGCCGCACGGCGAGCAGGACGGTCAGCATGAACCCGATATGGACGGCCGGTGCGATGACCGTGCAGAAGGCAACAAGCACAGCCGTAATCTCGTTGCCCTGCAACCACATTTCCTGTGCGCCGCCCAAGATGGTCGTGCTTGCGTGGCGCCCGACGGCCGAGAGCCCCATCAGCGGCCAAACATTGGCAACGAGGAAGACAATCGCCGCGGCAATGGTCAGGGACAGTGTCCGTTCCAGGGAGTCCGGCTTGTCGACTGCAATCGTGTACCCGCAGCGGGGGCAGCGCGCAGCCCCGCCCGGCGGGATGGCCGGTATGCGCTGCAACAGGTCGCACTCGGGGCAGGCCACCAGGTTTTCGGTCAGAGGCACCATGGCTCATCTCCTGTTCGCGGCATCGACCGTGATGAACGGAGGCAGGCCGACGCTTTCGGCGCTCACCGTGCGAACCGCGGCAGGGGCGCACTCGATCACTGTGACCACGGAACAAAGAATTGTTTTGGAATCGTCAACGTCCGCCGCCCGCGTTGCGAAGGGTATGCCCAGGGACAGCAGAAGTGCGGCTGTGAATATTCCAACTCGCCGGATCGGATGGGCCCATCGGCCGGTCCGCCATTCGATTTGACTTGATACAATGGAACGCACGGGGACTGCGGAAACGCCGTCCGTCAGTTCATCCTGGCGCAGTCTCCGGAAAAATCGACGATGCCGGATCGGTACTCGTACGTAAACAGATAGATCTTCGTGTCATCGATCGATTCCACCAGGATGGGCACGCGTATGACGACCCGGTCGTCGGCATAGACAGACCCGAGCTGCGCTTGTGACTCCTCGGAATCGATGGCAAACAAGGACAAGTGCTGATCGGGGGAAAACCTGCTCCGTGATCGGCTCTTGGCGGGAATCACCGTCGAATTACCATCCTCGGGAACGGTTCCTGTCGACTGCCCCTTGGGCAATTCGAACAGAACCGCCAGCCAGTTGATCGATACGCTCTGGCCGGTCTTGTTTGCGATCCGCATGTCCATGTTAAAGTTCACGTCCTGCATCGCAAGGTCCATCGCGACATACTCGTCTTCGCAGTGAATCATGCCCGGGTGCTTCTTGGCTTCTTCGGCCGGCCCGTACTCCTGCTCGTAGTTGTATTCGTACCGGTCTATCTGATTCGACACGGTCGCGCAGGAGACGAGGAACAGAAGGCATAACGTCGCAAGAACGGCACGGCACCGAATGGTTGATTGCAGGGACCGCTTGAGAATCGGATCGGCCATGGTTGACTCCGGTTTCTTCATTCACGACGGGGTCCATTCCCCGAAGCTCGGTTCGCACCGGCCATTCCCGCAAAAGCGGGAATCCATCTTCCCGTCCCGTTCGGGCCGGGTCGAATGGGTCCCATTCAGGTCGAGCGCGAAGAAGCTGAGGCTTGTGCTGCTGTAATCGCCGGACACCCTCCCGCCAGGGGGCCGCGCTCCTGGTTGACGGACATCTCGCCGCTCCGGAGAAACTCGTAGGCCGCCCACAGCGTCAGGTTGGCATGAAAGGCATACTGGGCACCCAATGCAAATCGCCCGGCTTCGCCCCTGGGAGGACCACGCTGCGCTTGTCGTCTTCGACGGCGAAGCGGTCGTAGGCAACGCCGGCCGAAAACATTCAAGGGGTCTCCATGGCCGCGCGGTACTTCTCCCAAGGCCACGTGCCACGAGTCGTCGTATTCATTGCTGACGGTCAGGCTCGCGGGATTCCTCGAGTGGATCCCCACATCGACCCGGCCAAACCGGGAGTTGTTCACCCGTTAGCTTACGGCCGGTGTGAGCGTTCGCCCGATGAGTGTCGACTTCTGGATTCAGTAGCGGCCGAGCCAGTTGTCGTCATCCCGGGAATAGTCTCCCGCATGGGAACTACTTCACCAGGGGGATCACCTTCGCCATCTCATAGCTCACCACCGCGAAGATCTTGTTTTCCAGCTGATAGTAGCGGGCCACCTTCTTGTCCGAAAGGACTTTGCGGAACTTCGGCAGATAGTCCTTCTTCAGCTTGAGCCGGTCGTTTTCGATCGCGATCATATCGTCGAGCAGTTTCTTCGCCGTCGGATCGGTCATGGTCTTGTAGTTCGCCGCATAGTCCTCGATGAGCTTTTGGGTGCGATCGACCATCTTGCCGATGTCCTTTTGGTAGCTTTCGTAAACGGGCCAGAACGCCTTCGCCTCCGCCTCGGTGAGCTCCATGTTTTCCGCGACGAGGAGCTTCTTGTCGGCCTGGATTTTCTCCCTCACGATCTGGTTGGTGTCCGCGGGCTTGTCCTGTGCGTAGACAGGGACGCTGAACAGGAAAATAACGCAAAGCACGAAAACAACTGGCAATACTTTCTTCATTTTCTTTCCTCCTTTAGCATGTATCCGATTGGACGGATTGAACCGTTTCTATCTCTGTCGAGCCCTCACGAACACGATGCCGAAGGTCTACCTCTGCATCCCCTGGGGGGAGGCGCTCCTCAGCCTGTCCGTTTTGACCCTGGATTTCTTGGCAGATCAGATTGATGCGGGGGGAGGTTGCCCCTCCCCCTGCGCCAACATTACTTCTCCAGCGTGAGCGACACGCCCTCGACCGACAGTTTCAGGTTGATACCCGCTGTCGTGGAGATCAGATCGATGACCACGCCGTTCTGGTTCTTCATCGTGAGAGCACCCGCCCCGCCGGCAAGTGTTCCTTCCGCGGAGGCGGCGGTGTAGTTGCCGTTGAAGTCC
>DATJPR010000010.1:0-22160 GCA_035506295.1 Bacteroidota bacterium
CCGGTGCCGATGAATGTCCCCGTCGTTCCGAGGCCTGCAACGAAGTGCGTAACCGTGTGTTCTGACTGCTCCCAGATTTCGTTTGCCGTCGTCTCGTAGTGCGCCAGCCAATTTGCGTCATTGTTGTACTGGTCCGGGTAGAAGTAACGCCCGGAATCGCGCCGCACGATTTCCCTGACAAGCTCCTGCGCGCCGTCGGTGCCAGAGCCGGCATCGGTGAGGATCAGCTCCGCTCCATACGCGCGAAGGATCTGCTTTCGTTCCACGCTGGCATTCGACGGCAGAGCGAGGACGACCTTGTATCCCAGGATGCTGCCGATCATCGCATAGGCGATCCCTGTGTTTCCGCTCGTGGCATCGATGATGGTTCTCTCGTGTGTCAGCGCGCCGGTCCGCTCGCCCTTCCTGATCATGGCGAGTGCAGCCCGGTCCTTCACGGACCCTCCGGGATTGAACCACTCCGCTTTGGCGAAGATGGTGATGTTCTTGTTTGCCGGACGGATGGTGTTGAGCTTCAGAAGGGGCGTGTTGCCGATCCGGCTGAGAACGGAGTACGGGCTGTACGCCGGTCCGGACGCAGAAACCGGCACCCCGGATCTCCACGTGCGCGCATCCTGTTTTGCAGTGAGTCGATACATCTATCCCTGCCGTGATGAAGAGTACATCAATCGATTGATAGCACTCCGCAGCGCCACCGCTTCCGCTTCCTCGCGGCTGGATCCCTTGGAACGGGCAATCACCGCTCCGGGGTCGACATTATCGATGGTACAGTGAAACATGTCGCCGAGGCGATAACTGGTGATATGCACCGTGTACGGCGGCACCGTCTCCCTGCGCTCGCGGTATTCCTCAGGCGTCATTGTCCTCATGGCGTCGCTCCTTTATGGACAGGCACGTTGACCAGATTTCCCCATTCGGTCCACGAACCGTCATAGTTTCTGACGTCGCGGAATCCCAGAAGATACTTCAGGACAAACCATGTCAGGCTCGAGCGCTCACCGATGCGGCAATAGGCGACGACGCGCTTGTCCGGGGTGACCCCCTGCGACTTGTACAGCTCCTCCAGCTCCTTCGCGGGTTTGAAGGTCCCGTCCTCATTAACGTTCTTCCCCCACGGGATGTTTGCCGCACCGGGAACGTGCCCCCCACGCTGGCATGTTTCCGGAAGTCCCGCAGGCGCGAGGATCTTCCCCGTGTACTCGTCGTTGGAGCGTACATCGACGAGCGACCATGTGTCCCGCTTGCCGATGAGTGAAGAAACGTCGTCGGCGAACGCTCGCAGGGAGAAGTCGGGGTCCGACGCATGATATTTTGTCTTCGTAATCTCGGGCGGATCTGTGGTAAGAGGCTTCCCCTCGGCAATCCACTTTCGCCTCCCGCCGTCGATGATCCGTACGTCCTTGTGTCCGTAGACCTTCAGCTGCCAGAACGCCCAGGCGGCAAACCAGTTGTTGTTGTCGCCGTACAGGAGGACCGTGGTGGCATTGTCGATGCCCGAATCGCCGAGGAGTTTTTCAAGCTCGGCTTTCGAGATCAAGTCGCGCCGCGTCTGGTCCGCGAGTTGCGTCTGCCAGTTCCAGCCGACTGCTCCCGGGATATGTCCTTCATCGTAGGCTTTGGTGTCGACGTCGATCTCGACGACACGGATGCCGGAATCATTCCGATGGAGCTCTGTCCACTCGGTATTGACAAGAACTTCAGGGTGGGCGAAACCATTGGTCGACATGGGGATGAATCTTCCTCCTTCCCAAAAAGAAAAAAACCCTTCATCGGTCATCGATGAAGGGTTGCGGTGTGTGCTCTACGTGAAACCGGTTAGTCGAAATTCAAACCCCATCGAGGACATGGTATGGCAACGGGTTTGGTACAACATCCGCAATGGATGTTGATCCCTTCCGAGCATAGAGCCAGGTGAGCCAGACCTTCGATGGAGCCGATGTTTTCCATTTGCTTAGATAACATATCGGGATCCATGGGAGTTCCCATCTCACTTGAAGTCCGGCCTGGCAGTCGAAAATCGCAGTTTCGTCCCGCACACAAAAAAAAGGACGCGGAATTTGCGGGCCAGGATCCACATCCTGTTCCGCTCCGCGTCCTGTGATAAACTACTCCGACGCATGCCGCCAACCATCTACCGCACATTTTCTGCGGCTCGTCGCTTTCTGTCTACCCCCCACTGCATACAGCTTGCTTGTCGCCGAATACCGTCGGCCGACCGACACCTATGGCACCCATTTCCCGCCCTCGCAAGAGCAGGAACCGGGACATAGGATGACCGTCAACTGCTATTTTATCAGCGACATCTTTTTCACAGCCGTAAAGCTCCCCGCCGTCAATCGATAGAAATAGATACCGCTCGACAGCGTGCTCGCGTTGAAGGTGAACGAATACTTGCCCGCCGGATAGCGACCGTTGGCCACCACCGCTACTTCTCTGCCAAGAATGTCGTACACCGCCAAACGCACGACACTGGTCACCGACCACTGTCCACTGATCACTGTCGTTGGATTGAACGGGTTCGGGTAGTTCTGGTCGAGCGAGATGCTCACGGGGACCATATTCTTCACGGGCTCATCCACCGACGTCATCGCGATGAGAGCTCCGGTGTTAAAATCTCCAAGGAAGTATTTCGTCCGGTATTGATACGTGCTGTCCTTGGTGACGGTTCGCTGGAACGCGTAGGTTGCTCCCCAGTAGTTCTTGCTCGTGTCCGGAATCATCCAGCCATATTCGCTGGACCGCAGATCACCGATCTTCGCGGAGGCCCAGAATTCCAGGGAATCCGGCTTCGGATTGGCCAGGCGGAACGCCCTTCCGCCCTGACGTTCGATGTTCGCGAAGAAGGTGTCCGACAACGCTGCGGACGAAAGATGGTTGAGGAGACGTGCCGTGCCGATGTTCATCCAGTCCGCGGCATTCGAATCGACGCTGGTCTGGAAGGGCTCGACCCTGAGGCGTTTCGGAGTCGGGTTCTCAGGCGTGTTAAAATAGAATGACCATTCAGCGGCATGACCGAGAGAATCGATCGACTGACCTTCCGCGCCTCTCAGGATGAAATCTGCCGGAAGATTCAGCGCGGCATAAGCAGACGCCGAATCCTTCGCAGCAAGAAATGTCATGGGAGGAAATGACTGAAAGACGATGTTCAAGCCCGTGATATTCGCGTTCGTCACGTTCACCGTCGTGCCGATGCCCAGCACGTCTCCGGTCGACGGTTGGATGTCGCCGTCGCCATTGACATCCTTTGCAGCGACGAGGCTCCAGTTTCCTGCAGGGACGTACGGGATCACAAAATTGCCGCCTGCGTCGGTCACCGACCCGGCGATCAGATCCGGCCCCTGGTTCCCGCCAAGTCCGTTCGAACTCAGGCCTACAATCGCATTCGCAGGAGAGACCCCGGTGGTACCGCTTGACAGTGTCCCGCTCACCGAATAGAGATTGCCCGGGAATGCTGCACTCGTCGTGAACTGGAATCCGTACGCCGTCGTCAACGTGCCGCCTGCGGCCGGAAATGCGGTGAAGATCACCACGAAATAGATTTTGTTGGAATCGAGCGCTGCATCAAACGAGAAGGTTTTCTTATCGACGCTCCAGCGAAAGTCGGAGGCGTTGTTGGCATTTGTGAGAAACGAACCGCCCGGGAAGAACGGCTTTGTTGTATCAGCTGCGCTACTGAAGGTAATACTTACCGTCGTATTGAGGGCGACTCCGGTCGCACCATTTACCGGAACGGTCGACGAGACCGTAAATTGAGCTGCGGCAAGTGACGGCAAAAGCACAAGCAGCACCAGGAAAAATGCAAAGAGTCGCATATTGGAACTCCCGAATGTTGGAAACGGCATTGACTTTGATTTAGGCAGTGACAATAACTAGCGCAAATTCTCTGCCAACGTGGATTATGAAGAAAATGGGGCTTTGCACACTTTGCCTGCATCAACGACGTCTCCCCGTGGCCATATTTGCACAGTTGGGGAACCCAAATAGGTGAAGAGGAAAGAAATGGTGATGATGCGAGTCGCCATTCCTCAATTGATTTTCAGAGTCGACGGGGGTACATTGAGATGGAAACGCTTCTTCCCACCCTCGCTAACCGCCGGACACCACAATGGCTCGACTCGTTTCGGTTCTTCTCTCTCTGCCATTGATCTTTCTCCCCTTTCACGTCGATGCCGACCGGCAACAGGCTGTTGACCGCCAACCAGCGGTTGCCGGCCAGTTCTATCCCGGCACGGCGCAAGACCTGCGACAAATGCTTGACGGCCTTTTTGCGCATGCCGTGCCATCGAAAGGAGTGAGAAATATCGTCGGCATCATCGTGCCGCACGCCGCCTACGTGTACTCCGGCCAGGTCGCGGCGTCAGGCTTTCATCAGATCGACACAGCGGCGCGGTATCAGGATGTCTTCATCATCGGTCCGAGCCACTACGTCGATTTCACCGGCGCGGCAGTGTACACCGCGGGCGATTTCATCACGCCACTCGGCAAGGTCGCCGTTGATCGGGAAACCGGACGGCACCTCCTCTCCGAAAGCTCACTCTTCACCGACCGGTCGGACGCGCAGGAGAAAGAACATTCCGTTGAAGTGGAAATACCGTTTCTTCAGTATATCTTCGGCAGCCGCCTGAAGATCGTCCCGATCGTGGTCGGAGAGAACTCACCGCAGGTCTGCGCACAAATTGCCGACGTCCTGCGGCCGTACCTCAACGGCCGGAACCTGTTCGTGATCAGTTCCGACTTCTCCCATTACCCCGCCTACGCCGACGCCGTGCGCACAGACAGCATTACGGCGGCGGCTATTGTGTCGAATTCTCCGAGCACTCTTCAACGCGCGTTGATCCGGAATGACCGGGCGGGCATCCCGAATCTCGCAACAAGTCTCTGTGGATGGTCCGCGGTACTGACGTTTCTTTCTATGACCTCAGCAAATCCCGCTCTTCACCTTCAGGAGATCCAGTACATGAACTCCGGTGATTCTCCCGTCGGGTCCCGGGACCGCGTCGTCGGATATTGCAGCATCGCCGTCAGTGATGACAGCGAGCAGCATGGCGATCAGGGATTTCAGCTTTCCCCGCAGGACAGAAATACGCTTCTCGCAATCGCGCGTGAAACGCTGGAGCAGTGTGTCAGAGGCGGAGCGATTCCCCCCGTCAACCCCGAGACGTTGTCCGCGCCGCTCAAGACCGATTGCGGTGCATTTGTGACGCTCAACAGAAACGGCCGCCTCCGAGGGTGCATCGGGCGGTTCGAGCCGGCCGAGGCGTTGTACAGAGTCGTGCAGGAGATGGCTGTCGCGGCCGCGACCCAGGACTACCGGTTCGAACCGGTGACGCGCTCTGAGCTCGGCGACATTCGTATCGAGGTGTCCGTGCTGACACCGCTTCGCCGGATTCAATCCGCAGAGGAGTACGATCCCGCCAGGCACGGCATTTATATGCGCAAGGGAGGGCACTCGGGGACCTTCCTCCCGCAAGTCGCAAAGGAGACGGGCTGGACAAAAGAAGAACTGCTCGGTCACTGCGCGGAGGACAAGGCCGGCATCGGCTGGGACGGCTGGAAGGACGCGCAGTTGTTTGTGTACGACGCAATCGTCTTCGGAGAATGAAGTTGGAACCCGAGGTACGGAGGCTTCGCATCGCCCTCTTCCTCCTGGGCACCACTTCGATCGCGGTCCAGATCCTTCTGCTTCGTGAGTTTATTTCACTTTCGCAGGGAAACGAACTCGTCATCGGCGTCATCCTCGCTCAATGGATGGTGTTGACGGGAATTGGCGCGCTGGTCGGACGCCTGCGCAGGATGCCTTCGCCTGCGATCGCACTTGTCCTGGTTTCTGTGCTTCCTCTCATCATCGTCATCCTCGTCCGGTATCTCCGTAATATCCTCTTCACTGCCGGAAGCATCATCGGTCTTGGCCAGGTCTCCGCGCTCTCAACGCTCCTCCTTGCACCCTTCTGCCTCGTGTCGGGGATCGGCTTCGTCCGATGTATCGCGGCAATGCATGATCTTCGGGTTCCCCGGCCCGGGGCCTCTGCGTACACCTGGGAGTCGGTGGGGAGTGTCGCAGGAGGTCTCGTCTTCAATATTCTCCTGATACGCGTAATCGACACTGTTGCCGCTCTTTCGATTCTCGCTGCCACGGATCTGTGCGCGGCAATATTGTTGTTCCTCCCCGCCCGACAGCGCGCCATGAAGGCAATCCTCCTCCTGCCGGTGATTGGCATCGCCTTTGTCGGAGCGTGTACCCTCGATCATGTGACGATGACGTGGCTCTTCCCCGGGCAGGATCTGTTGTACTCCCGAGGTACTCCTTATGGCACGCTATCCGTTACGAGACAACAGGAGCAGCTGAACTTCTATGAGGACAACGTTCTCGCCTTCTCCACCGGCGATCCGATGCGGAATGAAGAAAGCGTCCACTTCGTCATGGCTCAACATCCGCGGCCGGAGCGAGTGCTGTTGATCGGCGGCGGCATCTCCGGCACCACGGGAGAGATCTTCAAGTATCCGGTGGAGCACCTCGATTACATCGAACACAATCCATGGATCCTGCAGCTCGGGAGGAAATACACTGCAAACCTCGATGACGGACGAATTCACACGCTTCTCGACGATGGGAGGTTGTATGTGCGCCACACCGATCAACGCTACGACGTCGTTATCGTGAATCTCCCCGACCCTTCGACGATGCAACTCAATCGATTCTATTCGCTCGATTGTTTCTTCGAGATCCGGAGTCTCTTGCATCCTGGCGGGATATTTTCGCTGAGCCTTCTCCCTGCAGCGGAATACGGAGGCGACCAATCCCGAAAGATACAGTCCACCGTCTTTTCCTCCTTGCACAAAGTGTTCCCCCACGTGCGCATCCTTCCGGGGATACGGAATGTGTTCATCGCATCGGATTCATCGCTCGACGGCCATATCGCCGCGCTTATCGCAGCGCGACACATTCAAACCGACTATGTCAACGGGTATTACATCGACGATCAGTTGCTTGAGGATCGGTCAAAAACCATCGAGGCCGGACTGGACCCCTCTGCACCTCCCAACACCGATTTCCGTCCTTTATGCTACTCTCAGCAGCTTGCGTACTGGTCGAGCTATTTTGGGTTCGATCCGGTCCCCTGGCTGACGGGCGCCGCCGGGGTGGTCATGGTGGTGCTCTACTGGAGAACCCGCCCGGTCGGATCCATCGTTCTCACATCCGGATTCACCGCCTCTTCCATAGAACTTGTTCTGCTCACCTGCTTCCAGGCACTCTACGGCTCGCTGTACGAAATGACAGGAATGATCATTACCACCTTCATGGCGGGTTTGGCGCTGGGATCCTATATCGCGCGAGAGCGTGTCCATCATGCTTCGCGTGAAAGACTCCTGGAGGGGCAAGCCATCGCCATCATGGTGTGCGCCATTCTTCCTTTCCTGATCACCGCCATCAGACGCATTGATCCGATCTCCTGGGTCGGCGAGCTTCTCTTTGTGGCGGTGACGTTCGTTGTCGCAGGGTGCACAGGGTGGGTCTTTTCCATCGCTGTATCCCTTGATCGTGCATCGGAGACGTCGCAGGCGGCGTCGCTGTACGGGACCGATCTCGTTGGCTCGTCCGCCGGAGCACTGCTGACGGGGCTCTGCATCATCCCATCGTTGGGAGTGATGAACGCCAGCTATGTCGCGTCCGCTGTTTCTGCCGCGGGCTTCGTCCTCTGCATGGTGTCACGACGCGGGATATCTCCTTCGGAGGAAGTCTATGCCGGAACAACTTAGGAATGCACCGACTACGGGCGGCTCACTCAAGGTGGCCCTGCATCCGATCCAGAGGTTGGACCGAATGTCGAAGAGGGACTTTCTGCGATTCATCGGTATCGGCGCCGGGTGCGCACTGTGCACGCGCGGATGGACCTCGCTGGTCCACAATGATGCCTGGGCGGCGGTCACGCATGCCGGCGAGGACAAGCCGTGGCGATGGAGCAAAGAGGCGTTGTTCTGCGTCAAGAAGGACGGATACGTGCAGTGCCAGAAGTGCCCGCACGAATGCGCACTGGCGCCGGGAGACGTCGGCATCTGTCGCAGCCGCGTGAACTACGACGGCACGGTATACTCGATCGCGTACGGGAATCCCTGCGCCGTCCATGTCGATCCCATCGAAAAGAAACCCCTCTTTCATTTTCTGCCGTCGACCCGCTCGTTCTCGATCGCCGTGGCGGGGTGCAATCTTCGGTGCCTGAACTGTCAGAACTGGGAGATCTCACAAGCGAGTCCGCGCGAGACGCAGAATTACGACCTGATGCCGGAGAGCGTCGTCGAGGGAGCGCTGCAGAACCAATGTGCCACCATCGCCTACACCTATTCCGAGCCGACCACTTTTTACGAGTATGCCTACGACACCGCCACGATCGCACACCGGCATGCCGTGCGCAACGTCTGGAAATCGTGCGGGTACATCAATGAAGTTCCGTTGCGACAGCTGTGCAAGGTCATCGACGCGGCGAACATCGACCTGAAAAGTTTCGACGACAAGATCTACCGGGAATTGAACAGCGCGAACCTCGCCCCCATCCTTGATACACTCAAGGTCATCAAGTCGGAAGGTGTCTGGCTCGAGATCACCAACCTCGTCATCCCGTCGTGGACGGACGACATGGGCATGATCGGCCGCATGGCTGATTGGTTATGCGCGAACGGATTTCAGGATAGCCCTCTCCATTTCAGTCGTTTCACCCCGCTGTACAAACTCACACAGCTTCCGCTGACACCCGTGTCGACCCTCGAGGCCGCGCGCGAAACGGCCATGAAGGCCGGCATGCGGTACGTCTATATCGGCAACGTCCCCGGCCATGAGGCGGAGAACACGATCTGCCCGAACTGCAAATCGGTGGAAATCGAGAGAAAGGGATTCACGGTCGTCAGGAACGCACTGCGCGCAGGAAAGTGCAGCAAATGCGGCGCGAAAGTGCCGGGCGTCTGGAGCTAATCAGCCCGCTTGCGTGTTTAGTATTCATGATTCTTCTCGTCAATCCCCGGGCGACAACCTGGCATTATCGCATTCCGCTCTCCGTTCTTTCGATTGGCGCATCCATCGAGGGGAAGTTTCCCTACGAAATCCTTGATGGAAACATCGATCCCACCCTTCACGCCAGCGTCCTGCAGAGAATTGGGCAGGGAGACATCCGGTATCTCGGCATCACTGTTATGCCCGGACCGCAGCTCCGCGAAGCCATTCTTCTCTCGCGCCGGGTCCGACAATCTTATCCGAAGGTTACCATCATCTGGGGCGGCTATTTCCCGTCACTCCATGCAGCCGTCACGCTCCAATCGGGATATGTCGACTATGTCGTACGCGATCAGGGAGATTTGTCGTTCCAACGACTGATCACCGCCCTCGAGCAGGGCGGTGCGCTCGATGACATCCCGGGGATATCCTCCATCGGCGATGGCACTCCCCGCGACAACCGTGCCCAGGGAATCGTCGACCCAAATTCTCTTTCCCCTTTGCCTTACCACCGCGTCGATGTCCGCCGGTATGTCGGACGGACATACCTCGGAACGCGAACGGTGAATTACCATTCGAGTGTCGGTTGTCCGTTTGTCTGCGGTTTCTGTGCCGTCGCGGCGGAATACAAAGCCCGGTGGATTGGTCTTCCGGCGCAGCGCGTTGCCGACGACCTGCGGTGGTTCAAGACGAACTTCAACGTCAACGCCGTCGAGTTCCACGACAACAATTTCTTCACGAGCGAACGACGCACCGCCGAGTTCTCAGAGAGGATGAAGGGGATGGGAATACGGTGGTGGGGTGAAGCCCGGCCCGATACGATGCTGAACTATGATGACCGGACCTGGGCTTCGATGCGTGACGCAGGACTTGCCATGGTCTTTTTCGGTGCCGAGTCCAGCTCCACCGAGGTGCTCCGCCTGATGGAAAAAGGCGGAACGCAGACCGGCGACACCGTTCTCGCCCTGGTCGAGAAGATGCGGCGATACGACATCATCCCTGAGCTTTCCTTCGTTCTCGGTGCGCCGACACCGACGATCGACGCCGATGTCGAGAACGACATCCGTTTCATCCGGAAGGTGAAGCGACTGAACCCTGATGCCGAGATCGTCCTCTACGTCTATTCGCCTGTGCATTTCGAAGACTCCGATCTCTACAAGGCCGCCGTGCAGTACAGTTTCTCGTACCCGAAGACCCTGGAGGATTGGCTTCGACCGCCCTGGTCCCAGCATGATTTGCGCAAAGACCCTTCCGCACCGTGGATCTCCAAATCGCTGAGGACAAGGATCCGGAACTTCGAGAAGGTCCTGAACTCCGCGTTCCCCACCATCTCTGATCTCAAACTGACGCCTGGTCAACGGACGGTGTTGAAGTCGCTCGGCCGGTGGCGCTATCGGCTTGGTCTGTATCGCGGGCCGATGGAGATCATGACGGCCCAGCGTCTCTTCCGCTATCGACAACCGGAAGTGGAGGGATTCTAGGATCGCCGATGAACCTCTCCACCATTGTTGATCGGCGTCGCCTCCGGTCATTGCTCACCTACTTCCCGTTTCGGCTGAGGGCTGAGCGCGCTATCTCGCGCGAGTCCCATGCCCGTATCGAAGGCTTCTCGCTGATCATCCCGGTCAGCGTGTTTCACCCCGGGTACTTCTTGTCCAGTCGCATCCTCGCGCAAGAAATCGGAAGGATGGACCTGACAAGCACCCGGGTGCTCGACATGGGAACGGGATCGGGAATTCTCGCCCTCGCCGCCGCGCGAAAGGGCGCCTCGGTGCTCGCAGTGGACATCAACCCGGAAGCCGTGCGCGCCGCCGCTCACAATGCTGCGGAGAACGATCTCAATGACAGGATTGTTGTCAAGGTGAGCGATCTCTTCGACTGTGTCGATCAGGAGCAATTCGATCTTGTCATGTGGAACCCTCCGTTCTATCCGAAAGAGGCGGTAGACCTGGCAAGCGCTGCCTGGAATGCCGGCGATCGATACGGTACCATCGAGCGTTTCGCGCATGACCTGCCCCGTCATCTCAAGCAGAACGGGCAATGCATCCTCATCCTCTCGTCGGACATGGATATCGCATTGGTGGACGGACTCCTCTCCCATGCGGGGCTTCAGGGAAGCGTGAAGTCGGTCCACCGCCGGTTCTTGGAATCATTTAGCATTCTCGCCTTCTCCAAACACCACGAGTAGCAACGCCCATGCGCACTTGGGCTTTGACGTCAAGCCCGCTGCAGCGGACCATGCGTCTCGGCCTTCTCGCTGTCTGCGGAACGGCCATCTTCTCGACCGCACTCGTGCAGATGATGGTTGTCCTGCTCACAACGATCGTCGTCATCAGCAAGTTCACGAAATCGCAAAGACGACTACACTGGACATCCCTTCACGTACCCTTCGCGTTGTTTGTGGCAGGTCGAGTCCTCTCCATCGCATTCTCCCAGGACTTTTCCCGGAGTGCGACGGCACTCTTCATTGAATACTTCTACTATCTTCTCTTCTTTGCCGCCGCCGAAATCGTTGCGGATGAGCCGATCGACGCAGCAGGTGACATTACCCATGTTCTGGTGTGGTCTGGGACGGTCGCCGCCGCCTTGGGTTCCGCCCTCATGCTCCTAAGTGTTGCACCTCGCGCGCTGTCGACCACCGCGGGGACCTACACGCTCGGGGGGTTTCTCTGCCTTGTTCTTCCCCTCGCGTTGTTCTTCCCCCATCCCTTGACCAGAAAGTCGAGGCTGATCCGATGGACCCAGGTGCTGATCATATGCATGGGCATCGTTCTCACGCTTGACCGGCTACACTGGGTGGCGATGGCCGCGATTATTGTTGTGGCGGGAGTAATGTCCCACCGCCGGCTCCTGGTGGTCGCCCTCGCCGTCAGCGTCTTTCTCGTCATGCTCTTTCCCTCGGTCCATCTCCGGCTCCAGCACCTCTACCACCTTGGGAGCTTCATGACCGGGAGAGATGTATTGTGGAAGGGGGCCGCGATGCTTTTGGACAGACATCCGCTTGTGGGATTCGGTCCGCGGACGTTTCAGGAGATCTTCCCCTTGTTCAGCGAGATGCCGATCCGGGGTGTCGGGAGCTGGCACAATGATTACCTTCAGGTGTACATGGAGAGCGGGCTTCTGGGGCTTGTTCCCCTCCTCTGGCTTCTGGCGTCATCGATCAAACAAGGATGGCGCGCGTTTCGACGGACCGATCCTCACTGGGACACACATCGTGCAATTGTCGCCGTCGGGATCTCGCTTGGCGTGATTGCCATTGCTGGTGGCATGCTCGACACCATCATCGGCATCCCGTTCCGCATTCTGCTGGGAGTGTTCGCTCAATTGACCGCCACGATCCTTGGAACCGGAAAGAGATCCTCATCCGGGAATCGGGGAGACACGGACACCGCGAAAGCTATCGTGCGGGAAGCGCAGGCTTGAGCGCTTCGACGCCCCGCAGGGTTGAAGCGCGCTGGAAGAGAAGCAGGAAGAGTGACGTGAGGAGCACAAGACGCGGGTAACTGAGGACGGTGAGAAGTCCGTCATCATAGAAGCGAAGGAACGCGCTGTAGGGTAGAAAGCCTATCGCCGCGTAAAGAACCGCAAAGACAATTCCAACCCATCGTTCACCCTTCTCCCGCACATCCTTCCAAATAAGACCCGCCGCAGGCCAGAGGAGGATCATGTGATAAGTCGCCGTCGCCGGGGCCAGAAGGAGCGCTCCAACACAGAGTACGCTGAGGGCGATCGCCGGGGGTTCTTCAGCACGAGAGCGACGCACCGCCCACAATGTCACTGCCGCGATAACGATCATCGTCAGCCAACTGCACACCAGATACCCGCCCCGCGATAACAGTGGGGCATGCGGATGGAAAACAGCGTCCTCGAGGAAGAGGGAATGGAACAAGCTTGAGAACGACTGAAAGACGGGACTGAAGGGGGACTGGAGAGTCAGGTTTCCTGAGAGATGTTCGCCCAGGACAGAGAGGAAGAACTGCCGATGGATTTCCCAGCCGAGCGCGGCAACTGCGATAAGCGAGAGAACGCCGGCGGTGGCGATCGCGGCGAATACCACGCGCCACTCTCTTTTCACGAGGAAATAGACAAGGAGAATTGCCGGGAAATACTTGACGGGAATCCACAAACCTATGGCGATCCCCGCGAGCACAGAGCGATGGAGACGGTACCAGTGAAGACCAAGAATCATGCAAAGCGACACGAGAATGTAGGGCTGTCCGAATCGAACGTCATTCGCCAAACCTATCCCCGTGAGAAGGAGAACGGCAACCGAGGTGCCGATGGAAAGATGCGCGAGTCGGGATAAGGAGGAAACACAAAAGACCAATGCGACGAGATTCCCGACGGTGAGGATTCTGAGCGCCGTCAACGGAGAGAACAGCCCCAGTGGTGCGCAGAAGAGAGCCGTGATGGGAGGGAACGGCGAGAACTTACCCTGCTCGTGAATCCCTTGATCGACGATCTGTTGCTGGAACCACCCATCGTCATACAGCCGATCCACCGGCCCTCCCGACAGCACGATCCGGCCGGCGGTATAGTAGTTGGGGAAATCGGTGCTGATGACCGTCCATGCGGGAAGTATTCCACGGATGAAGAGAAAGAGGACGAGGCATCCGTTGAGGAGCGTGAGCAGTAATCGCCGATGCCTCCCGGGTATCATGCGCGTTCGCGACGAACGAACTGCTCCTGTTCGATGGCCGTGAGAGCGTCCAGCACATCCTCGGGATCGAGGGAGCGCATGCACAATGCGTCATACGGGCAGGAAAATTGCTTGGCATGATAGACGCTGAGGCAAGGACTACATGGAAGCGCGGCGTACAAAATCCGACTCTTCCCTAACGGGGCGTACATCGCGGGCGATTCCGGTCCGAAGAGCGCAACGACGGGCGTCCCCAGCGATGCCGCCATATGCATGGGTGCGCTGTCGTTTGTGAGGAGCCACGGGACACGCTCGATCAACGCAAGAAATTCGCCGAGCGACAAACGTCCGGCATAATTGAAAGCCCTCCCGGTCAATGATCGGTTCGCCTGGAAGAGGTGCTCGACGTACGGGCGCTCCGACGTGTCTCCGGTCAGGATCACTGCGGTTTCAGGATTTCGATCGACATAGTCGGCGATCACCGATGCAAACCTGTCGAGCGGCCATCGGCGTTGAAGCGAAGTGGTCCCGGCATTCACATTCACGGCCACCAGTCTCCTGCCATCGACCCCATTTGCGGCCAGCATGCGGCTCAATGCAGCATGTTCTGCCGTCGTCGGTTTCTTCAACGCGACTGTGACGACTTCAGGCCGACGAGCATCCACGGGCAAAAGGTCGAGGAACATATCCGCGACATGGACTCCCGGCCGCCATGGGACAGCGTTGGTTATATTCAGCCGACGCCATTGTGCCGCAAGGCCATACCCGTGACGGCGCGGGGCGCCGCTTAATGCAGAGAGCAGAGTCGTAAATTTTGAGAAGAATTCCAGGTCGAAGGCCTCTGACGGCTTCATGCGCCGCAGCGTCAGGACAGCCTGGAACGTGTCCCGGCAGAATGCCGTGAACGAGCTGGTCCGGAGAGCGATCACGTGCACCGGCAACTGCACGCGTTCAAGCAGCTCGCGGTTCGGGGCGAAGGTCACGACGACAATCGTCGCCGACGGCCGGGCCTTCTTCAGCGCTTCAAGGAACGGGAAGGCAAGAAGAATGCTCCCCAGGCCGAACATCTTGAACACGACGACCGTGTCAGACGTTTTCTTGACCGGAGCGCGGCGAAGGGCCGCCGAGGATCGGTTCCATCGTCCAACGACGTGGCAGAGCGGCACGCCTGCAGCCCGGTCGATCCACCGCATCGTCTGAACGTTCATGCCCGCTCCTTCCTTCTCCTGAGAACAAGGACGTAATGATCGCCCAGAGCCCGAAAGCCCGGGAGGGGAGACAACATCCGGTCAAGCAAAGAAAGACGGTGCGCCAGCTTCGGATGCCGGTCCACGAATCGTAGCGACGAGGGCATCGGTGAAAACACGCACAGGCCGTTCATGGATTTGATCTCAAACCAGGGCATGGCCGATGCCCGAACACGGCGGGCAGAATAATAGAAGACGGGAACCACGGTCGTGCCGACGAGTATTGGAACGGGGTTCTCATGCCACCGGCGAAATGCGTTGTCGACGTCCCCTCTCGCCAGAAATGAAAGAACCTCCCAGAGGCAGAGACGATTGAAAAGGCAAAGGATCAGAACGCCGTCCGGCACAAGAAGCCTTGCACACTCCGCCAACACATCACGGAGATCGGAGAGATGGTTCAACGCCGCGAAGTTCGAGAGGATCCCATCGAAGGATGCCGATGAAAACGATGTAAGGTCCTCTGCGGACATACGCCTCACGTCGGCTGAAACCGACGAGAGCGCAAGTTTCCTCCTCGCCTGTTCAACCATGCCGAGAGCGGGGTCGATCGCCACCACGCTGCATCCACGCCTTGCAAGGAACAAAGCGTCTTCCCCCGTTCCGCATCCGATGTCGAGGACGGACATCCCCGGCGCCCACGCGTCGGCCATCAGCGCCTGGACCCTGTGCCGCAGATCTCGGACCTCCCGGATATCGGTGAAGGTCGCGTCGTATGACGGCGCCACGTCGGTGAATGCATCATATGCCGGGATGGTCGTCACAATGTCAGCGTACGATGTGCATGAGTGCTTGCGCGGTCTTCGCCTTGACAAAAGAAGCCGCAGCCTTGCCGAGCGATCGGTAAGGAGGCTTAACGTGCCGGCTCCACGCCGCTTCGTTGATGACCCTGCGATTGGCGAGCCAGTAGAACCGTTTCGAGTAACGCCCGGTGATTTCGATCATCCTATCGTTCCATTCCTCGAACGGAAGTTGAGGGATCACCAGACGGTCCTCGACTTCCTTGTAGAAGGCGGTCCCTTTAATGGGATAGGCGACCGTTGTCAGGACTTCGTCGGGCCGGCAGAGGCGGAGATGCTCTACCGTCTGTTCGATGTCCTGCACAGCCTCCCCGGCGTAACCAAGCATGATGAACATCCCCACGGTGATGCCGTTGTCCTGAGCGAGCTTGGTCATCGCGCGGACCTGCTCGACGGACACCCTTCTCGACATAGCGTCGAGAATGCGCTGCGAGCCGGACTCACTCCCGATCCACACGCGCGAGCATCCCGACTCGCGCATGGCGTGCACCACGGTGTCGTTCATCCTGTCGGCGCGGGTAATGCACTCATACCGGATACCGAGCCGACGGCGACGAAGCTCCCCCGCGAAGCTCAGGAGCCAGGGATGATTGATGGTGAACACGTCATCGGCAAACCAGAACATGTCCGGGTGATATCGCTCGTCGAGCTCCTGCAGCTCGTCGACGACACGAGCCGGTGAACGTCGTCGATAGGACTCTCCGTACACCGCATGCGAGCACCAGGTGCAGGTGAAGGGGCAACCGCGCATGGTGATCATGGAGAGCGACGTCCTCCCGTGCCGGGTGTTCCAGGCACGGAAGTATTCCCCAATATCGACCTTGGTTCTATCCGGCAAAGGCAGATCATCAAGCGCGGGAATGTGCTGTCGTGCCGGTGTGCGGATGATCTCGCCGCATGCATTCCTGAAGACCACACCCGGGATATGGGAAAAATCCTGCCGTCCTTCCTTCGATGCGGAGAGTATTTCCTCCGTTGTGTGTTCTCCTTCCCCGATCACGACCAGATCGATGCCGCGCGAAAGGAATTCCTCCGCATAATACGCCGGTTCCGGCCCGCCGACGATCACCATCGCCCCGCTCTTCTTTGCACGCGCTGCCATGGCGAGGGCATTCGTCTTCGTCATCATATTCACATAGATCCCGACCACAGGCGGCCGTAACGATTCCAGCGTACGATCGAACTCGGCGGGATCGCGGAACGTCGCGTCGAACACGGATGTCGCCCAGCCACGGGAGTCGAGATATGCCGCAATCGAGAGAATCCCCAGGGGGACATACGGCCGTACTATCCGCTGTTCGGTGCCATCCCTGCAGAGGAAATATCCGTGGGTGAGGAGAATGTCCGTCATCGGCCATCCTTTCTCCCCTCGAGGGCCAGGAGCCGGCGCTCGACGATCGGCAGTGTGAGAGAATGGTACGCACCGGCGAGAAGTCGCCGGACACCAGAGAGCGGCATCCGGCGCCCGCGCTGGAAGAATTCCACCGCAATGTCCTTCGCCTGCCAGGCGCGAAGCCTCTTATGGGCGAGCGCGTGGAGGGTCCGGTAGAAATCTGGCGGGAAGGCACCACGGAACATCATGGCAAGATCTTCGCTGTCGCTCCAATTCTGTTTCACACCCATCTGCTGTTTGACTGTCTCATAGAATCGCGTCCCCGGCAGCGGGTACGATACCGAGACGCCGATATCGTCGGGTCTGCAGTCACGCACCATGCGGAACGTCGCATCGATGTCCTCCCGCGTCTCGCCGGGGTAACCGAACTGCAGAAAGAACCCTACCTTCACTCCCGCCGCTTTGAGCCGGCGCGTGGCCTCGGCGATTTGACCGACGGTTGTTCCCTTCTCCATGGCATCGAGGATCTTTTGCGAACCGGACTCCGCACCGACCCAGACGTTGACACAGCCGGCTCGCGCGAGCTGATCGATCGAGTCTTCTTTCAGAAGAAGATCGACACGCGCCTGGCACTTGAACGGGATCATGGCATCCCGTGTCCGGACCTCTTCGGCAAATTCCTGAATCCAGCCAGGTTTCAATCCGAAGATGTCATCACAGAACCAGATTCTATCGGGTTGAACATCGCTGCGCAACATGCGCATCTCCTCGGCGACACTCCCCGGCGAGCGGGCATGGTAGACCTGTCCGTAAATCGGTTTTGCGCACCAGTTGCAGTGAAATGGGCAACCCCGAGTCGTCACGACATTGAGAGAAAAGTAACCGTGCCGTCTCCGCCAAAGAGAGCGGTATGAAGAGATGTCCACTAAATCGCGCGCCGGCAAAGGCAGATCATCGAGGTTGCCGAGCAGCTCTCGTTGAGCGGTGATCCGCCGCTCCCCATGCTCGGCGAACGCAAGCCCGGGAATCTCCGATCTTTGTCCAAATCCGCGGCAGAACCAGTCCATCAGGTCTGCGAGCGTTTGTTCGCCTTCGCCGAGAATGACCTCGTCGGCCCCATGGCTCAGAAAGGTCTCGACATGGTCGGACGCATCAGACCCATGGACAACAACATGGCATCCCGCACGCCGGGCCATCTCGACCATTGAAAGCGCGGCTGATCGCATCCGGCCAAGGCACATCTTCGAGAGATAATTGAAATCGTCATCATGGATCGCGACCACCTTGGGACGGTGGAGGTGGATTTCCCCTGCCAGTTCCCCCGCATTATTCGCCAGCATGCTATCGAACAGCGCGACCGAGTAACCCCTGGCACGCAGAACGGAGGCCGCGTACAGCGTTCCGAGCGGCGGATACGGCATCATCGCGCGGTGCTCTTTCGGATCCAGGCGAAGAAAATAGGAGTGTGTAAGGAGGATGTCGGCCATGCCGCGTCACGAGCCCGCGATATGATATTCCCGGAGGTTCCGTCGATAGGCCTCAAGGATCCGCTCCTCGAAGTCACCGAAGTACGCGCGCGACTCGTTCTTGGTCGAACGAAGGATCCGCTCCCGGGTGCGATCGTCCATGTCGGGATATCTCTTCGTCCACACAAACCGCATCGCGCGCATGAGACGGTCGTCGAGCGCGTCCGCATCGATCAACCTGAAGAGCGATTCGACGCCGCGTTGGATCCAGCTCCGCGTGGCGATCGCCTTCGATCGTGCGATGCTCGCCGCGTCGAAGTTCGGGAAGTAGGACCAGATCCACGCGTTGGCCCGGAAATAGTCATGCAAGAGGGGTTCGTTGACCAGCGGCTTCAGCGACGCGATCTCGATGGCCTGATAGATGTTCCTCGCCGGGGATTCGAGATTGCGCGTGTCGATGAAAGAATTCAGGCAGAAGAACTTCCTGCTGTTCAGCAGAAACGCCTTCTTGAACAGGATCAGCATGGAACGCGCGATCCACAATCTCCGCGGTTCGGTGACGATGAAAAAGTCGATGTCCGCATGGGGGCTTGCGACGTTCTTCGACAGCTCGCCGGAGACCCAGACCGCGCGGACAAATGGAAATGTCCTCATCAACCGGGCGACAACGCGCGCCATCTTCCACATGAGGGCGGCGCGACGTTCTTTCGACCGCCTGCTGCCCTGCGCGCGCCCGCGCGAATGCCTGACGGCATAGTGTTGCCCGTCGTCAAACACCATGCCCAAGCAAATCAACTCCTGCAACGCGGGGAGCAGAGCCGCAGGCTCGGAGACTGCGTCGGGAAGGAACATGTGCAGTTCGTCCAGCGTCAGCGGGTGATTCCAGATGTCAAAATACAGAAGAGTCCGGAGGATCGCTTTCCCGATCGACGTGCATTCTTCAACAGCGGGAAAACCCTCGCAGGCGGCTTCGAGATCTTTGCTTCGGGAATTGCGCAGGATCTCCTCCCTCTGACGATTCAACTCCATCCTGGCCTTTGCACTGATCATCGCGTGGAGCCGCAGCGTCATCCTCGGGGAATCGATGTGCTCAACCACCATGGTGTTCTCCGGATTGAAGATGGATCCGAATGGGTGCGTGAGGGTTTCTTCGAAGCCCATCCTGTGTTCTATAACGCATGAGGGGTTTGATACATTGCAGGACCGATGGAAATCTATCCCGGCGAGCGAGGCGTGCAATCTTTTCGGGGGATCTATGGGTTTATACCCTGAGCACGCAGTTTCACGTTGGAAGAAATTACACTGGTGGACGTATGCATATGATTCGAACCGGATCGCAGCGAGTAGCCCGACAGCAGGGAGCATCGCGGGTTGTTCGATCTCTTCTCCTCGTCCTGTTGCTTACGCCTCTCTCTTACTTCGCGATAGGATCGGCATATCAGCCGGCACCGGCCGGGTCGGATTCCTCCGCGTCACAACAGAGTGCATCCGTGAGCAAGCCGGAAGAGCAATTCGCCCCACACCCGTACACCTTGAAGGTTTGGCATTCCCTGGAGGGACATCTCCACAACAAGATCATTCATCTCCCCATCGGCTTCGGTCTCGCCGCCGTCTTCCTCACACTCTTGTCGTTGCGCTGGCACGAATATGAGCCGGCGATCCGGTGGCTGGTCATGATCGCCGCCATCGGAGCGGTGGCGGCATTTGTCACTGGAACGCGACAGGCTGTCGCTCTTGAAGGAGGCTCGAAGGATTGGGTGATCCAACTCCATCGGGCGCTGGGGATCTCCACCATGACGGTGCTCTGCGGATGGGCAATCGTCGCGTGGCTACCCCGCCTGAAACGGTGGTCACTCCTGCTGGCGATCCTCTCCAGCGCCCTTCTCTTTGTCACGGGCTTCTTCGGGGGGATTCTCGCGCACGGTTAGGGGAATTTCGCCGCACGTCTCATTCTCCTGAAACCCTTCCGGAATTAGTATTGTTCTAAGCAGACAAACGGAGGGATCATGGGAGCACTCTTCGCCCCGGCATTTCGGCGCAATATCGTCGTGTCCATCATCCTCACCCTCGTCGGTGTTCTGTGTGCGGACGCCCACGAGGGACGTGCCGCAGGGGAACAGCCGATGTATCATCACTCCGGCTTGCTGAAGGTGAACGGCACAAAGCTCTTTTATGAAGTGATGGGCTCCGGCACGCCGATCCTGGTACTGCATGGAGGGCCGGGATTGGACCATTCGTATTTCCTGCCGCAGATCACCCCTCTCGCACAGCACTTCAAGCTCATCTTCTTCGATCAGCGCGCGAGCGGGAAGTCCGACGCTCATGTTGACTCGACAACAATGTCGGTGAAGACGTTCGTTGCAGACATCGACGGTGTCAGGCGGGCACTGCATTTGGGGAAGGTCAATCTCCTCGGGCATTCCTTCGGCGGGCTGCTGGCGATGCGTTACGCGCTGGCGCATCCGGACCGACTGAACTCGCTGATCCTCGTCAATCCCACTCCCGCGACTTCCGCGATGCGCGACTCTTCGGAGACCGTCATACGCCGGCGAATCTCACCAACGGATTCTCTGGCCATGGCACACATCAGGTCGTCGAAGGAATTCAAGGCGGGAGCTCCGGAGGCCATGGTCCGGTTCTTCAGGGTCTTTTGCAGGCCGTTGTTCGCTGATCCACGATATGCGGACAGTCTTACGCTGCAGTTTCCACCGGACTATGCGGCTCGACAGAAAACAATCGGGTATTTGTACCACGATCAGACGTTGAGGTCGTATGACCTCAAGGAGGGCCTTCGCAATCTTCGTTGCCGGGCGCTTGTCATCGGGGGCGAGCAGGACGCGATACCGCACGTCGCCCTCGAGGCAATTCATCACGCCCTCGCCGGTTCGCGGCTCGTGATGCTCGATCACTGCGGACATTACCCGTTTGTCGAGGCCCCGGAAGCGTTCGAGAAGGCCATCGAACAATTCCTCCGGTGAGCCATCTATCGCGCGGGCAACGACGGCTTGAACTCAAGGTCGTGGGCGGGGTCGATCACCCTCGCGTAGAATCCGAACCCGCCGAAATTGTTCTCGATCTTCAGCAGCAGCGAGTTCCACCCCTTCTTCAGCGGAAGTGAAACGGTATCCTCATCCGCCCGGGCGCCGCGAATCGCCATCACCCTGTACACTTCTTTCCCGTTCACGAACACCTTGGCGCCGTCATCACTCCCGAGCAACAGCGTCGCCGCCCGGGCACGCGGTGCGTAGACACGCGTGTGCGCGTACGCGACGACAAGATCAGATGGAGTAAGGTTCTGAAGATTCATAAACCCTGATGCGGCCGCCCCGACTGCATGCCACCGAAGATGCCGCCCATCGGAACCCACATAGCTCTTGCCCGTGATATCCTCCTTCTCCGGAGGATACACAATGTCGAGTCCCCGGCGGACGAGCGACTCGTCACGCGGGTTCGGGAACGGACCGATCAGGTCCCAGTGGCGGATGAATTCCCGCACGGGCTGGACGTCGAATGCATCGAGGCCGAGATCGAACCCTGTCGACGCCGATTCGCGTCCGGTGACCTGAAAGCGAAGCGTGATGGTCCCATCGACACTCTTCACGTTCTTCAGGGAAATTTCCCCTCCCGGGACAACCGAGGGATTGTATCCATGGAACTCCGCAAGGATGCTGTTGCCCGATCGTATGCGCACGTTG
>DATJPR010000011.1:0-47966 GCA_035506295.1 Bacteroidota bacterium
CGAGCGGAGGCTGTCCCTCATGACGTCACGGCAATTCCAGTTGGTGATGAGGATGGAGACGGTGGGATGAGGCTGAGAAGATCTCGATTGGTTCATGTGAGTGTTTTGGCGAAGGGTTTCACTAAAGATACGTCGATTCTCCAAAAGATGTTCTGTGCCATTCAGCGGGACTCTGCTGGTGTTACGATCGTTTTCACACGCTTCAACAAGACCACACCAGACCGGTCAGCCACTCAGGTTGCCTTGCGGCGCGAAAAGATCGCAGCGGGAATCCCATCCACGACACAGTCTCTCGCAAAGCGAAGGAACGGTCGGATGCCGTAGCGCCGGTAGACGTGGCGAAGAGAGCTCAGAATGGTCAGCGGGCGCTTCGCGATAAGCTGCGCGCGGATGAAGGTGAAGAAATAGAGATTTAGGCGGACGGGGATCCGCTCGTGGAATTTCGCCTTCGCCGAAGGCAATCCCTCGCTCAGCGCGAGCACAATGCACTCAGCGAGTCGGGAAGGCAAGCATTCTGTCATCTCAAGGATGGGTTCTGTCGGCAAGCCGAAATGTTCCGCGTCGTGCACGACAGATGCAAAGACCGATGTTTCCCGCCTCAGTAACTGAATCATAGGCAGCGGCGTCGCCCAGTCTGACGTCGAAAGCCAGGTAATGCCGCTCGAGCACCCGACAAGAAGCGAACTGTATCTGGTCAGCTCCGCGTTTTCCCGGAATCGAACAACGCTGCCATCGATGATTCGGGGATCGTCCGATCTGACGGGGATATCTGATGAGAGAATAAACCTTGCCCCGGGCAGCCTTTGCAAAACAAGTGTCGCCGTCTCGTGTGCGAATTTGGGGGTGATGAACGACTGATTGCTCGTGGACGCTGCTTCGAACAGTACCCGATATTCCCCTGAACAAAATCCCGTGCGGGTCACCAGTTCACGTACACGTTCCACCTCGTCGGGGAAAAGCCTCATGACCGGCGTAACTGGAACGGTGATGGGCCGGGGATACCCGCGGAAGATCGATGCTCTGACCGTTCCGTCGAAATTTCTGTAGTTGTCCGGGTTGACCTGTGTGAGAAACACTTCATCAAACTCGCCTCGTTTTTTTCTCGCCTTCGCTTCACGCGCGAATGACGGCCAGAGCGGTTCGATCTCAGCACGGGAACGGGCCGGTATTTCCCAGATCTCATCGACAAACGGATTGCCGTCAAGCACTCGACGATACAGAGACGCGACCGCCCAGGTCAGATGGCAACCGGGAAAATCCTTCTTGATCTGCCTGGCGATGGTAGTCGCGTACAGAATGTCCCCGTTGCATGATAGCTGACCGAGAAGAATCCGTGACGGCATGGTTACAGCCCGCTCATCATGGCAGCAAGTTCATGGAACGACACCCTGGGTCTCCAGCCGAGCGAACGTATCCGTGCGGGATCCGAAGCGAGTGTCTGATACTCGGCCTTGAACCCGCTGACGCGCCGCACGTACTTTCTCCAATCCAAACCGCGAAGGGAGAAGCATTCCCCGACCCACTCTTCGATACTATGCGTTTCTCCGGAGCCGATCACGGCTTCGTGGATCGCGTCCTGGTGCACCAGTGTCAGTATCGCCTCTGCGATATCACCAGCAAAGGTCCACTCCTTGCGAGTGGAGAGGTCGCCGATCTCGAAGAATGTTGAGCGCCCTTCGGCAATGTGTGCCACCGCATCAACGACATCGCGGCTCACGTGGCCGGGCGTCCGGTTGGGGCTTTCGTGGTTGAAGAGGTAGCCGACATACGACCGCACGCCGAGCGATCGGTAGTACCGTGCAGCGAAGACGGAGTGAATGCGCGCGACGGCGTAAGGGCTCTGGGCAACGAACGGCGTCTCTTCGGAAATCGGCATGCCTGAGTTCAGAAACTGAACGGCCGAGCCGACAACAAACACTTTTGTTCCCTTCCCGGATCGGTGGACCGATTCGAGAACGTTCAGCGTGCCGGTTGCAATTGCCCCGTGGTTTTCGAAGAGTGCGTCGTGACGCGTCGTGGAGATGGCGGCAAGCTGGAAGACGACCTCGGGGCGGTGGCGCCGGACCAAGCCGTCGACGACGGCAAAGTCCGAGACATCGCCTTCAGCGCGGGTAACGGAGACCGGATCGAGCCCTCGTGCCCTGCAGGATTCGGCAATGTAGGGTCCATCCTGTCCATCAGCGCCAAACAGTAACGCCTTCATGCGCCGACAATTTCGATGTTCGGGAGCGGGAAGATAAATTTTGTCCCCTGATCAAGACTCGCCTTCTCGCGTTGAAGGAACTCCGCCTTGAAATGCCAGGGGAGAACAAGGTAGTAGTCCGGCTTCTTCGAACGCGACTGTTCTTCGCTCACGATCGGAATGCCGGTGCCGAGAGTGAACGCACCGTGCTTGTCAGGGTTACGGTCCGCCGCGCATTCCACAATCGTGCTGTCAATGCCGCACCACTGCAGAAGCGTATTTCCTTTCGTCGATGCCCCGTAGACATGGATCCTCTTTCCTTTCGCCTTCAAGTCAAGAAGCAGGGCGCGCAACTTGTCGCGTTCTTCTTCAATGCGACGCTGAAAACCCGTGTACGGTGCGCTGGTGTCCAATGCGAGATCGAACTCGGACTGCTGCAATCCCTGAAGTTCCCGGCGGTGCACCGACGAGTCGAAGGCCCTGTTTGCGGCATGCGCGGCGAAACACCGGATGCTTCCCCCGTTGATGCTGTTCAACGACGCACGAACAACCTTCATGTCAATGCGACGAAGGATATTCTCCACCACCGCGAGGGTATAGTATTCGAGATGCTCGTGGCAGATGGTATCATACGAGTTCTGCCGCAGCATCGATGGCAGATACGACATCTCAAACACCCAGAGCCCGTCCGGCGCCAGCACGTCACGGACGTTGCGCGCGAAGGCAACAGGATCTTCGAGATCGTAGAACATCGCAATCGAGGTAACAACATCGAACGGCTTGTCCCCGGCGACGTCGGAAAGAAGAGGGGTCGGGAAGAGGTCCTGGATAACTGTGATTCCATCCCCCACCTCACCCGCGACATCCGAAGGATCGACGCCGAACTTTTGCACGCCTTTCGGATACAGGAAGAGCAGCGTGCCGTCATTGCATCCGATATCAAGAACTCTCCCGGTTGAAAGAGGCTTCATCGACTGGATATCATCTACGATCGTTTTCAGGTGCGACCGCATGGTCTGGTTGGTGCCCGACCGATACCAGTACGCGGCATAGAGAATCGCCGGCGGAACGGAATACTCCATTTGGAGAAGGCCGCACGCCTGTTCATCACGCATGGGATCACAATGGACAAGTGCGGTGGGGATCTTCCGTCGGGATGGTTCTTCCTTTCCCGGCTTCACAAACGATCCCTGAAGGTACTGATCACCCAGATCGATGACACGGGTAAGAGCGGAAGAACCGCAAACGCGGCATGTGGTACGATGGCGCAGATGCATAGGAGCGTCAGGGGCGGCTGGCGGCGGTTAGGATGACCGTGGAAAAGCCGAGCGCTTTTCCACCATGGATTTGAAGGTAGAATTGATCTGATCGATACACCGGTTTCGTTCGAGGTTCAGGATCGCCAGCTGTTTCACCACTGCGTCCTTTTCCCCCGGGGGGACGCGTTCGAATTCGTACACGCGTTCCTGTTCGTGCCAGAGTTTGATATTCACCTCCGCCAGGCGGGAGAAGACCTCTCCGACGGTCCCGGAAATCTCCGCAACGGGATTTCCCTCCTTCGTGTACACTTTGTTGGCCGCGAAGGTAAGACGTTCGACGGGTATTTCACCCGAGAGCGCCGCCATGAGGTATTCCTGGATCTCGTCGCGGAGCTGGCGTTCCTGGCCGCCAAGACTTTCCTGGACCGAAGGATCCGTCGCATGCCATTGCTTGAGCTTCACAATGGTGAGTTTATCGCACAGTGCGCCGAGTGTTTCTGCCATACGGTGGTTCTTTTTCTCATTCCCCCGCGGAGAGATCTCCGACACGAAGCGCTCCGCCGGTCTGCACATCGACCAGCGGAAGATCCGCGATCAGCCGGAGTCCCTCCCGATAGTCCAGAAAGGTGGGGTTGCCTTCACGATCACGCGAATTCCTGTACTTCGCCCGTCGATAAACGTCCCGCGATGCTACAGCCGGGAGCCCGCCACGCACATCATTGCGCACAAAGAACGCGTTGTTGCCGGCACTGTTCGACCCGACGAGCACGTATCCTTTCTTTTTCCCGAGATACTCCAGCGCGGGAAGAGACGCACCGCCGTAGAGAAAGGAAAAGTGGGCCTTCGCCCTGTCGAAAGTTCTGTTGTAGGGAATGGAAACGGCTCTGTCGCATCCAAAAATGTTCTCGTACTCGCATACGACAATGCGGGGCGACGCTACTTCGATCGCTTCCCACACCCAATAGTCGTTGCCGTCGATATCGATGGACAACAACCCGATGTCGCCACGGGCGCCGTACCGCTCAAAAACCTGGTTGACCGATTCCCGCTCGATGAACGTGCACACCGCCGTGAGATCATGCCGGTAGTACAGCGGTTGTCGCCGGATGGAATCCACATCCTGCGCCTCGGCTTCGAAGACGACTCCCGACCAGTTGTTGTTCTGGAGAAGGAAGCGGGTATTCGATTCCTTGTAGTCCTGAACACCGAACTCGACGAAAAACGGGTTCTGGATGGGGACGGTGCGGATCAAGTGCTGGATAATGCCGTCTTCGCCCCACTGGGACGAGACCCGGAACTCATACTCCTGAAGGCGCCCCCCCTTGTTGTTCGCGGCCTCCAACGACCGAAGTTCGATGCGCCCGACCGCCAGTTGGAGATCTTCAACGCGTCGAAGCAGCTCGCTGAGTTGTGCCAAGCGGTTCCGAATTCGGCGGATCATGGAAACGATAGACGTTGTGATCGAACTCTCTTATCGCGCCCAGATGCCCGTCGCGCTCCCCTCCACGAGTTTCTTCAGCTGCACGGGCCAGATGAAACACCCGGGCAGCAAGCACACATTGATTGCCACCATCACTCCCGCGCTCTCCATGCCGAAGAGTGTAGAGAATGCTATGGCGACGGGTATGACGACGATGGCTGTCGGTATCGCGACCCACAATTGGAGCCGTATTTTGCCGACGCCGTTCATAAAGTACGCAAATATGTTGCTCCACGCAACGATCGCAACATACGCTGCTGAGGCGAGTGACATCAGGAAGGAGACGTGGACATCGGCACCGACCCACATCCGGTAGACGAAGTTCGCGGCGAGAAGCATGACGACCAGCCCCGCGACCATCACCGCCCACGAGATCTTCAGCTTCCGGATCGTCATCAGAATCCATGCCCGGTCGCCGCGCGTGAACGCGTCAGTGTACGCAGACCAGAACGGAAGAAGGATGATCGTGAACGCCGTGGCCGCAACGCCGAAATACTTAAGTGCAATGTTGAACGGCACCACAGCGGCGGCGCCGAACTCTTGAACGATGATGATGTTCGAGCTCGAGAATATCAGGAGCCCCGAAATCTGAAGCGCAAAGAACTGGACTCCCACCATCACAAGCTCTCTGCCGAAACGAAAATCCACGTACTGGATCGATGGTGCAAGCGAACGATACGGTCCCCGGAAGAACCAGAGACCCGCGCAGAATGGCACGAGTGCCGCCATCATCGAGAGGATCGTCCCCAGCCAGAACAGCGAACCAGCCGTGGTCTTCGAGAGCACCCAGACGCCGATCAATGAGCCGGAGGCCACAAGCACCTCCAGCAGCGTGGCGAGGGCGGGCTTCTGGTCGGCGATGAGGACGGTGCCGATGAGCCCGAACAGCAGCCGGAGACAGAAAAAAATAAACACAATGGCCCCCAACCACGTGAGCTCCGAGGCCATCTCCGGAGTTCCGCCGAGGATGCTCACCCACGGAAGAAGCGGATTGATGACCATGAAAACTGTGATCAGGCCAGTGATGATCAGCCCCACCATGGCAAAGGTGGTGCTGACAAGCTTTCGCGCATGCTCCCGCTCATTCATTGCAAGAGCCTTCGCGACGCCGTTCCGGAGACCGTTGCCGAGCCCCACATCCATCATGCTCACCCAACCGATAACCGAGCTGAGGGTTATCCAGATCCCATACTTCGTCTGATGGAGATATGCCAGTGTCATGGGAACCAAAACGAGGTTGATGACACTGCTCGTCCCGCGCAGCAGGAATAATCCGACAATATTCCGCTTTGTCCGGATGCTTCGCTCCTGTCCCTCAAAGAAGAAGCGCCTGACAAGTCCGGAAATGGTCCCTTCCATCAGAATCCCCGGCGTTGGACTTTTTCGAAGTCGGCTTTTGCCATGATCGCAATCAGCTCACGGAACGACGTCCTGGGAGCCCATTGAAGCTCGCTCCTTGCCTTTGAAGCATCCCCGATGAGCATATCGACTTCTGTGGGGCGGTAATAAAATGGGTCGACGGCGACAAGCGCCGCCCCGGTTCTGGCATCGATCCCCTTTTCGTCCAACCCCGACCCTTTCCACTCAAGGGTCATATCGAGTTCCTGGAATGCCAGCTCCGCAAATTCTCTGACCGTGTGAGTCTCACCGGTTGCCATGACGAAATCGTCGGGAACGCTGTGCTGGAGAATCCGCCACATGCCCTCGCAATATTCCGGGGCATATCCCCAATCACGATGAGCGTTGAGGTTACCGATGGTCAACACTTTCTGCAACCCCAACTTGATCTTCGCGGCACCGAGAGTGATCTTGCGCGTCACAAAACCTTCGCCGCGGCGCGGGGATTCATGATTGAAGAGGATCCCGTTGCAGGCAAAGAGATTGTACGCCTCCCGGTAATTCACCACGATCCAATAGCCATAGAGTTTCGCCACCCCGTAAGGGCTCCTCGGGTAGAAGGGCGTCTTTTCATTTTGCGGCACCGCCTGGACCTTGCCGAACAACTCGCTGGTCGAAGCCTGGTAGAACCGTGTCTTTACGCCGGTCTCACGGATCGCATCCAAGAACCGCAACGTCCCCACAGCGTCAACCTGAGCTGTATATTCGGGAACATCGAAGGATACTTTGACGTGGCTTTGCGCCGCGAGGTTGTAGATTTCCTCCGGCTCAACCTTTTCGAGCAGCCTGTTCAGGTTCGACGTGTCGGTCACATCCCCGTAGTGAAGGAACAGCTTTTTGTTCATCAGCTGATCATTCTGAATATATAGATGATCGATTCGCCCCCGGTTGAAAGAGCTGCTTCGGCGAATGATCCCGTGCACTTCATACCCCTTCTCGAGGAGAATCTCGGCGAGATAGGATCCGTCCTGGCCTGTAATGCCGGAAATCAGTGCTCGTTTCATGGTTCATACCTTTGAGAAGAAGTACGCCGTGTCTTCACTGTTCACCCGCTCCTCGCAGCAGCTTTTCGATCGTTCGCCTGACGAAGGTATTGATGTCGCCCCACCTTCGCAGGACCTCTCCGGCCGCCACCGGAACATAGTCCGTCATTCCCCGCAGGGAAAGATACGCGAGCAGAACCGCCGACAACACGTACCCCACGGTGGCGCCGGTCAGTCCGAAGAGCGGTATCAGGATGAGATACAGCACGACCGCCCCCGCAAGCGCCTGGACCCCGATCGCGAAGCCCCTGCGCGCCTCGCCGATACCCATCAATACGCTCGATGCAACCGCGCTGATCGGCACGAAGACCGCCATGAGTCCGAACACACTCAGCTGCGGCACCGCTTCGAGATACTTCCCCTGATAGATGATATGGACCATCGGTCCCCCCACGACAATGAATCCCAGCATGACGGGAATCATCCCGACGGCGCCGAACAGGAGTGATTTTTCCACCACGATCTTCAGAGAAGATTTCTCCCCGCGCGACGACAGCTGCGACGCCGCCGGCAGCAGGAACATCTGGACCACCTGCGAAACCATATCATAAGCGCGCGTGAAGATTTTCACCGAATTGTACACGGCAACCTGCAGCGGCCCGGTGAAGGCGGCCAGCAAGAACGAGTCCGCGCGCGTGCTAAACAAGGAGCTGACGTTGCCGCCGAGCGAATAGGAACCGTAATTCCACATCTTCTTCATCGACCCGATCGTGAGATGACGGGTGAAGATCATCGCGCGCCAGGTGAAGAGCAACCCGACGACCGAGGAGCATGCAAGGGAGATGATGTTGACGTGGACAAGATCGATCGCGGCGTTGAACTGATGCATGCGCGACATCACCCATGTCAGGAACGGCGCTCCGACAAAATGGACCGCATCCGTGAAGAACAGCTCCCGAACGCGGAACCTCGCCTGGAGCACCACCAGCGCCAGGTTCCGGATGAAGGAGGCAATCAACATTGCGGGGAAGTAGGTGAGCAACACTTCGATCTGCCGCGAATGAAGAAGTTCGCCGAGCGCCGATCGCAACAGGAGAATCACGGCCGCCGCCAGAACCGTGAAACCCACCTGCATCGTTACCGCAATGGTCACTGTTTCTCTCGTGTCCGATTGATCTTCCGCCGCGAACTTGAGAAGCGGATTGAGAGCAAACGCCGTGATCAACCCTGACACAAGGAGAAAGATCTCCTGAAGCAGGGTCCAATTCCCGAACTCCTCTTCAGGAAGAACCCTGATAACCAGGAGAACATAGCCGAGGCCGTACACCACGGGCAACGCTTTGTCGGCGAGGCCCCAGATTCCCTTGTTGAGATGCTTTCCGAATTCCATACCGGTACTTCTTCAGGATCCCTTCTGTTCGTCGGATGTGCGTTCCCCTCGCCTCTGCTTCCACGTCTGCACCTTGTACCGAACGCCGGCCACGCCGTTCACGATGATGCTCAGCCATGGCCAGGTGAGCCAATGGTACCAACGTCCGTATCGGGCGAAGAACCGAAGATTGCTGAGATACTTGTTCCGCAGCTTGAACGGCGAGAGATGCCCGCCCGCGCTGACAGAGAGCTTGTGCCAGACCCTGGCTGCAGGCTCATACCAGATGGCATATCCCGCATGACGGATACGCATCGACCAGTCTGCGTCTTCTCCATAAATGAAGTAGGATTCGTCGAGCGATCCGACATTGCGGATCACCGATGCCCGCACAAGGATGCAGCAACCCGTTGCGTAGTCGATGCGGGTCGGAGTCTCGAACTGCCCGTGATCGCTTTCCCGGATCCCCCGATGCCGCATGGTGCCGGTCCAGAAGGAGATTTCGCCCCCCGCAAACCAAAGGAGTCGGGGCATATCGTAGTAGAAGATCTTGGGTGCCACCATCCCAGCCCGGTCGTCTGCGTCCATCCGGTGCACCAATGCCTCCACAACGCCCGGATCGACGACCGTGTCGTTGTTCAGGAGAAGAATCTCGTCGGCCCCCGCATCGAGCGCCCTTGCGATGCCGGCGTTGTTCCCGCCGGCAAAACGGAGATTGTCCGTCTGCGGCAGGACCTCCACCTCAGGAAATTCCCCCCGGATGGCATCGACCGAGCCATCGGTCGATGCATTGTCGACAACGATGACATGAAACGGGCGATACCGCACGCCGCGCAGCGAACGGAGACACTCCAGCGTGACATCACGCCCGTTCCAATTGACCACGACCGCGGTAACCCGCGGGTGAGCAAGCGAAGGCGTTTCATTCACGGGTTGCGAGTTCTTCAATGCCGGCGACAAGGTTCTCCCAGGTATACTTCTGTTTTTCCCGTGCGACTCCCTGCGACATGGTGGCGAGTGTTCCACCCTGATAGAGACGCAACATGGCCGACGCAAGCGCGTCGGGATTTCCCGGCGGGACGATGAAGCCGGATTCTCCCTCGACGACAACTTCCGCAAGCCCTCCGACGTCGCTTACGACCACCGGCCGGTCGAAATTGTATGCGATCTGCGCTATGCCGCTCTGCGTCGCGGAGAGATAGGGAAGGATGACCGCGTCCGCCGCGGAGAAATATTTCCCCACCTCTTCGTTCGGCACATAGGCGGAATGGATCTCGACATTCCGTTCGAGCCCGAGCGCTGCGATTTTCTCACGATATTGCTGTTCGCCATCGTAGAATTCGCCGACCACCAGCAGGCGCACCTCCAGCGTCTGTACAACGCGAGCCATGGCCTCAAGAAGCACATGCAGCCCCTTGTACCTGCGCACATACCCGAAGAACAACACAACCCTGTCCGAGGTCAGACCAAGAGCCGTTCTCGCCTGCGCCTTGTCACCTGCCTTGCCGAACAGATTGTACACCGGATGGGGAACATATTTGTAACGTGCCGCCGGCCAGAACGATTTCAACTCCTCCTCGACCGCGTGCGATTGCACAAGAAAGCCGTCCGCCGACCGGAAGAGATACCGCGTGAACTCGCGATCAAAAGGCCGGCGTTCATGCGGGATGACATTGTCGCAGATCACGATCGCCGATGTCGATGTGCCCCGCTTCACCGTTCGTGCTATGGTTCCGAAGCACGGTCCGAAGAATGGCAGCCAGTACTTGAACAAAAGCACGTCGGGTTTGCGACGGCGAATCTCACGGCCGACAGCGTACCAGTTCAGCGGGTTGATCGAGTCGACACGCTGCGGTGCCGCTGTGGCACCCGCCACCTCTCCCTGTTCGTCCTGCGTTGTTCCGGGAAACAGGAACGATGGGTACTGTCGCTTGAACGTAATGGTTTCGACTTCATGGCGGGCGGACAACGCGCGGGCGAGGAGAGCGTTATAGTGGGCGATCCCCCCGCGAAGAGGATAGGCCGTACTGACGATGACGATCTTCACCGGGATCAGCTTCCGTGTCCGTTCATTCCCACACTCTCCAGGGCGACTGGTTGGTCCGCCACAGCTCCTTCAGGATGTCGTATTCGTGGGCCGTGTCCATTCCCATCCAGAAGCCGTTATGTCGGTAGACCGAAAGTTGCCGGTCGGCCGCCATCGCAGGCAGGGGACCGTTTTCCAGGATAAGGTTCTCGTCGTCGCTGAGATACTCCCACACCCTGGCGCCATCGAAGACCATGAAGCCGCCGTTGATCCATTCCCCCTCAAGGTACACCTTCTCCTGAAATCCCGTCGCGCGGTTGCCGGTCATCTGAACCTGGCCATACCTGCTCGCCGGATGGACCCCCGTGATCGTGCCCACCGTTCCCTGCTTTCTGTGGTAGCCGATGAGCGTCGTGATGTTGACGTCCGACAATCCGTCGCCGTACGTCACGCAGAAATCATCCTCTTCCTCCAGGTACCGACGCACGCGCCAGAGCCGCGCCCCGGTCATCGAAAGCTCTCCTGTTTCTGCAAGCGTAATCCGCCAATCCCTTTCGATGATCTCGTCATGGAATTCAATCGTCCCGCTCCCCGGGCAGACCGTGACATCGCTCATGATCGATCGGAGATTCATGAAATATTTCTTGATCTGCCATCCTTTGTAGCCGAGCGTCAGGATGAATTCCTTGATGTCATGGTGTGCATAAATGCGCATGATGTGCCACAAAAGAGGTTTGTCGCCGATCATGCACATCGGCTTGGGAAGCTGTTGCGTATGCTCCCGCAATCGCGTGCCGAGCCCGCCGCAGAGAATGACGACTTTCATGGTGTCCCCTCGTTGTGCAAGTGCGGACAACTCCTGCCGGGGTGATGGCCGGCGCGTCCTATTTGGCCTGACTGCGAAGGAAGCCTTCCATCTCTTCCGCCGTCGTGAAGTGCCGTCCGGCATGCCGGATGGCTTTCCGAATGAATTTCGGCCGCTTCTTCGTTTCCTCGAAGATCTTCATGAGATACTCGCCGAGCACCGAGATCGCCAGAATCTGCACCGCACCGAAAAAGAGAATGAGAACGATGATGGTGGTGATCCCGTGAGGAATGTCCGGCTGCAGCAGCTTTGCAATCACCTGGCCGATCAATGCCAGGAAGGAGATCACGGTCAGGCCCACGCCGAGGTAACTCAGCAGTTCGAGCGGAACAAAGCTGAACGAGAAGATCCCCTTTTTTGCCCACCACACATTCTTGAAGAGGTTGTTCGTCGTCCTGCCGAACATTCGCTCCGGTCGCACGTAGTCGACGCCGGTTTGCTTGAAGCCCACCCATGCTCGCAGCCCACGCAGAAATTGATCCGTCTCGGGAAGAGCGAGCAGTTGATCGACGACCTTCCTGTCCATGAGCGAGAAATCCCCCGCGTCCAACGGGATCGGGACATAGGACACCTCGCGAAAGAGCTTGTAGAACGCCTTGTAGAGGAATTGCATCGCCGAATTTGTCTCACGCTTCACGCGCCGCCCGAACACGACGTCGAATCCCTTGCGCCATTGCTCGAAGAACTTCGGCACAAGCTCCGGTGGATCCTGAAGATCACCGTCGAACAGAATCACCGCATCTCCCGTCGAAACCTGCATGCCGCTCAGGAAGGCGCTCTGCGAGCCGAAGTTCCTGGAGTGCTCGATCGCGATCACGTGATTGTCCTGGGAGGTGAGCGTGCTCAACACCTCGTCGGATTCGTCCGGGCTCGCGTCGTTCACGAAGATGATTTCATAGTCGACATTGATCGATCGGAACGCTTCGACGAGGCGGCGGTACATATAGGGGATAGCCTGACCATCGCGATAGCAGGCAATCACCGCTGAGAGGCGGATGGCGCGGTTGAGCAGCGGGTGAATCGTGGCCGGCAGTGCGACACGGGCGCGTTGCCACTCGATGGTCCGTTTCAGCCCTTCCTCCAGCGTGGTCCGCGGCTTCCATCCCAGAACTTTCCTGGCCTGCTGGGCGTTGCCGTACCAGTTCTTCAAATCCCACGAGCGGTTCTGCATCGTTCCCCACTTCGGCTTCTCGGGGATCTCGCATAACTTTTTCATGACACCGACCAGATCGCGGATCGTCGTCTTCTTCCCTGTGGCGATATTCAGGGAGGCACCGGGAGCGTGCGCAACTCCCCGGGTGGCGGCGAGCACGGCAGCTTCGACGGCATCATCGATGTAGACGAAATCGCGCGAGATCTCCGGATCGACGAGCACAGGGAACGTCTTGCGGAGTCCGTGCGCAACGAGCGTCGGGATCAGCCGATCGGGTTCCTCATACGGACCATACAGTGAATAGTAGCGGAGGTTGATGACGGGAAGCTTCTTGATCGATCCGAGATACTGCACAAGGTACGATGCCGCGACCTTCGACACGGCGTAGTGGCTGTTCGGCATGAGCGGATCCGCCTCGAGGGGCGAGGCGCTGTTCGCTCCGTATTCCGATGACGAGCCGGCATGAACGTATGCGGCAAAGCCCCGCGTGATTGCGTTCTCCAGCAGGCCCGCCATGCCGAGGATGTTCGTCTCATAGATGAGATGCACATCGTCCTGTCGGGAGTACGCGCCGTACGCAGCGAAGTCGAAGATTGTCCTGAACGCGAATCGTTCGTACAACCGCTCGATGGATTTTGCAGCCGTCACATCGGCATAGAGGATATTCTCCGCCGGAAGATCGATCAGCCGCCATGGAACGAATTCCTGATGGGTCACGCCATAGCAATCATCACGGACGGCGAGAATTGCGCGGAACACATTTGCCCCGACGAAGCCGCCCGCGCCAAGCACGAGGATCGGTCCCTGGAGCCGCTTGATTTCATCCTTGAGGGTAAACGTCCTGTCAGGCATGGAGCATCTCCCGGACCAACGATGCAAGCGTGGGGCCCGCAAGGCCGCTTTGTTCCTGATGCCAGACCTGTGAGCCGTACCGTCCCGTCGGGTAGCCGCGGGCGAACGCACTTCTGAAACGAACGCTGGACATGCCGCGGCGCATCAAGACAGCGGCGACCGCCTCGTTGATGCCGCATTGACCGTAGTGTTCTTCGATCGTCAGGACACTTCCCGTGCGGGCGATGGACTCCGCGAGCTCGTCGGGAATATCGTAGAACGGAAGGATGCTCAGGTTCCAGACCTCCAGCGACTCGCGCAGGGCTTCATCAGCAGACAATACATTCCAGAGAACCGGGCCGGTGCCGATCACCACGAGGCCGTTCCCCTGCGTTATCCTCCGCCACTGTGCGAACGGTGGCACTGGCGGTGTTCCTTTTGGAGCGAGGTTGAGGCGCAGATAGTTTGGAGAGATATCGGAAGCCATGGCTCGGACGGCGAGGTCAATATCGCTCCCGGTGAACGGAACATAGACCTTCATGTTCGAAAGGCAGCGCATGACGCCGATATCCTCGAGTGTATGATGCGTCGCGCCCATGATGCCGTAGCCGTACCCTCCACCGTTTCCTACAATCTTCACAGGGAGATTGTGAAGGCAGATGTCGTTCCGGATCTGTTCATACGGGCGCAGGATCGCAAACGGAGCGATGCTGTAGAGCCATGGGATGAACCCTTCGTACGCAAGTCCTGCGGCGACGGAGGTCATGTTTTGTTCGGCCACACCCGCGTTGATAAAGCGCGACCCGAATTTGTCGCGCACTCCTTCCAACGCCATGTACCCCAGGTCGCCGGTGAGGAACAGGCTCGACGGAGATTCGTCTGCGAGCGCGATCATGGCTTGCGCGAACTCAGCTCTCATGCCGTCTCCCCGATGTCGCGGCGCGCCATGCCTTCAACTCGTCGATCGCCTGATGATATTGCTCTTCGGTCATGGGAAGATAGTGGCAGTCGACGGTATCTTCCATGTAGCTCACGCCGTGCCCTTTGACGGTCGAGCAGATGACCACGCATGGCTTCCCTGCTGAGGCGGAGACATCCGCGCATTCCGCCTTCGCGCGCTCGAGAGCGTTGAAATCATGGCCGTCGGCCTCCGATACATGGAAGCCGAACGATTCCAGCTTTGCCTTCAGCGGCTCGAGCCGCAACACTTCTTCCGTCCGGCCGATGCCTTGAATGCTGTTGCGATCGATCAGCCAGATGACATTCGTCAGCCGGTGATGGGCGATGAACATCGCGGCTTCCCAGGTACTGCCTTCGTCCAGCTCGCCATCCGAAGTCACACAGAAGTGCTTTCGAGCCTCGCCCTTCATGCGCGCGCCGAACGCCATCCCCGCAGAGAGGGACAGCCCGTGCCCGAGACTCCCTGTCGCAAACGGAATCGGTTTCACCTGATTGACCGGCGGATGCGCGGGAAGTGTCGTGCCATTGTGGTAAAATGTCCCGATGGTTTCTTCGGAAATCTCGCCCGCCTCAGCGAACACCGAATAGAGCAACGCCGCAGCGTGCCCCTTTGAAAGAATGAGGCGGTCCTCCGGCTGCATCCAGGAGAATTTCAGGTGCACGAGCATCTCTGTGCAGGAGAGGGAGCATCCGATGTGCCCCGCGTGCGCCGCATGATACATGTCAAGCAGGCGAATCTTGACGGAGTAGAGCCGCGCATTGAGAGCCTCCACCTTCGTCATGCAGGCTGCCCCGCGTGTTTCTTCAACGCTGTCAATGTCATCCCGCCTCCGCAAATCAGCAGCGAGAGAAGTGTGCCAATGCTTCCGAGCTTAAACGACGTGGGACTGTACACCATCGTCACGACGTGATCGCCTCCGGGCACCGGCACGGCGCGAAGCTTGTAGTCGCATCGGAGAATTGAGACATCGGCTCCATCGACTTCCGCACGCCAGCCCGGGAAGTATGTCTCGCTCACGATAAGAAGCCCGGCCCGCTCCGTCCGGACATGAATGGTCAGACTGTTGTCCTGGTACGCGGTGACGTTCGCTGCCCAGGGCACATTCGACGTGTCCTCACGGAATCCCGCTGGCGGATTCTCCTCCAGCGCTGCAATCTTCCGATGATCAAATGTCGGGCCGCTCATATACGCCACCACGGAGTCCTCGCCGTGGACCACGTGTGCCCGGTACACCATGAACGCCCGCGGGAGATACGTGGGATTCGGAACGAGCTCGAGGCGGTTCCCGTCGGTGATCGTGCGGTACTTTACGTTTTCCAGGTCAAGATATCTGTCCGTCGGGATCGGCATGAGCGCGCGCTTCAATGCCAGAGGTGTATACCCCTCCATCAGGAAGATCCGGTCGACCATCCCCTGATTCCGGTCCATGATCATGCCCTGCGAGTTCCTCGTGTTCACGCGGAACAATTCCCGTTCGCCTTCACGCTTCAGATATGTGACGATGTTCCCCGCCTCGTGGAAATATTCCGTCGGGTTGGTTTTCCCGTTGTTCTGATCGGCGCCGAAGAGGTACAGATCAACAAAGAGCACCGCGATGAGCCCCAGCCCGGCCGCCGACGAGCGCGATCGCAGCAACCAGACAAGCGCCCCGAGCGAAAGAAGGAGCACCACCAGGGCCGTCGAAAGATTTCCCATCACGATTGCCCGCGCGTCTGCATTCGGGAACGGCAGCTCTGCGTCGATCATGCCGGAACGTACGGCGAAGAACAGCAACAGGGAAATGCCGCCGATGATGCTCGTGACACGAAACACGCGTCGCCGTTTCGCCGCATCGAATTGCCCGTACAGGATGTCGTCAAGCGCGAAGGCGGAGAGCATGGTGACGCAAAATGCGAACAGGACCCCGATGCGCGCCGGGGTCTTGAATCGCGAGAACCCGGGAATGAACTCGAAAAAGAGCCGGTGGATCACAAAATTGTTTCCCATGGCGAATGCGAGTGCGAAGAGACCGAAGCCCGCGAAGAAAAGCAGAGAACGCTTTTCCTTCCATCTCGTCATGGCAAGGATGGCGAGAAACAGCGGGAGCATCCCCACATAGACTCCCGTCTCCCAGTAGTTCCAGTATCCTCCCTCGCCGAAATAGCGGTAGGCGTCGACATTCGAGACGCCGAGGATCTTGGGGAACAGGAGCGTCAGGATCTGGACCCAGGTGAGTGAACCCTCCGTCGCAAATTTGTAGGTGATCTCTGCGCGTTGAGATAGTCCGGCCAGCTCATTGGTCGGCGCAAGTTGAATCAGGGCCACGCCGAGGGACAGAACGATGACGGTCGCGGCGCGGAGGGCCAGGCGGATTCCCCGGGGGAGCAGTCGTTCTCCTTCCTCACGTTCGGCAAATATCTCAAAGAGCCAGTAGGCGAACAGAAAAACATAGATATAGAGGGACAGCTGCGGGAAGCCGCACAGCGTCGAATGTCCCAGCACCAGCGCAGCGATGAACACCCACGTCCATCGACGCTCCTTCATCGCTTTCCGAAAGCTCAGCACAATCAGCGGCACCCAGGCGGCGAGTGTCACCACAGGCTGGTGGATCGCATGGAGCACCATGAAGCCCGTGAGCATGTAGGCGACACCGGCAAAGAGCGACGGCAGCGTGCGGAGCGAGAACGAGCGGGCAAGGAAGAACATCGAGATCCCGGCGAGCGGGAAATGCAGCAGCACCATGAGCTGCAGCGGGTAATAGCTGAGCGTTCCCCCTTTCACGAACGCCACGAGAACAACGCACGGGATGTAGAACACATTGTTGATGACATCCGCCATGAACGGCATCCCCCCGAAGGTATACGGATTCCAGAGGGGGATCTCACCCATTGCCATGGACGTCGCGGCGAAAACCCGGACGGGGTAGCTCGAGAACAGGAAGTCTTCCCAGAGGTACGCGGTGCCGGTCACCAGAGGGTAGAAAAAGACGAGGGCCAGCCCCGCGATGATTGCGACACTGCCCCAGACCGGGAGAACAAACGGCGATCGCTGGCGGTCGCTAGAGGAAAGTTTGCGGTTCTTCTGATTTCGAGCCGGCGTCATTCAGAGCAGCCTCGAAACAGCTGTGAATACACGCTCTACCGTGATGTACTGCATGCAATTGTTTGGACATTCCGGAGAGAAGTAGCAGGTGCATTCCACTCCCGGCTCAAGGATTTCTCCCAGGCCGTACAATTCGAACTCGTTCCTGTTAAAGATGTTGTTGAACAGGACGATCTTCTTGTTCAGGCCGATCGTGATATGCATGGCCATCGTGACGGCGGTGACGACGAGATGGCACTGGTCGACGAGATTGATGAAGCGGGGAAGGGGAAAGTGCCCGGGGTAGAGAGCGCCGCTCGCCGCTGCGATCCGCAGATTCTTTTCGTGCTCCTGTTCGCCTCCCAGGAGGAGCGGGGCATATCCCGCTGCATGCAGTCGCTTCGCGAGTTCGATCCAGTTTTCTTCGGCCCACAAACGCGACGTCCAGCGTCCGCCGCATCCCGTGTTCAGGCCGACGATCTGTTTGTCCTTCGGCAGGTCCCACGTGTATCCGTTCGCCGCGTGCGAGTCGAGGATATATTTCTCTCCGGCGAACTCGAACCCGCACATCTCGAAAATTTCCTGGGGGTAACTCCTGGTATTGGCCTTGTTGAGGTCGTCCCAGAGACCGGTGAGATATTTGTGCACCGCCAGGTTGTCGACCGGCGCGGGAACGCCATTCTGCAGTGCGAATCCGTGCTTCGTCGTCGCGGTCAGCGTTGTTGCCAGCGCGCTTGCTTCGCGGTCCTTGTCGAGATTGATCAGCAGATCGAAATGTACGGCCTGCAGAGAAGCGATCGCCTGCGGTGTGTAGCCGTAGACGACATCCACGGAATTGGGAACAACTTCCGGAGTGAGCGTGAGCCACCAGACCTGGGCGTGCGGATACACGGCGCGGAGCTTCCGGAGAAGCGGCGTGGTACGAATCACGTCGCCGATGGCGCCGAGCTTGATGATCAGGATCTTCGACGTGGTTCTGTCGTAATGCGGGCACGGCGCCCCGTGTTCATCGACGCAGTGGACGCCATACTGCTTGTGGGGCCGGCACGGGACATGACCGCGGAACCACCGACAATCGACTTTGATCGTTTGAATCTCGGACCAGGGTCTTGACATTCGGCTCGCTATCTAATGACGTCCCGTATGGAATACTCTTCATCGCGCTGTCTCGACTTGGAAACCATCTCGCCCAGAAGGCCGATGGAGAAAAACTGCACGCCGACGATCACCAGCATGACGCCGAGGAGGAAGAGCGGCCGGTTGCCGAGGGTGGTCAAGCCCATCACCTTTTCGACGATGAGCCAGACGCTGATCACGGTCCCGACAAACAGCGTCAGGAGACCGATCAAGCCGAAGAAATGCAGCGGCCGCCGGAAAAATCGCGTCGTGAACAGGACGGTGAGCAGGTCGAGGAACCCCTTCCAGAACCGTCCGATGCCGAACTTTGTTTTGCCGTACCTGCGCGGACGATGGTTGACGATGGTCTCTCCGATGCGGAAGCCCTCCCAGTGCGCCAGCGCGGGAACAAACCGGTGCAGCTCGCCGTACACCTTGACCGTTTTCACCACGTCGCGGCGGTAGGCTTTCAGCCCGCAATTGAAATCGTGGAGTTTCACCCCCGTCATGCGTGCGGTCACAAAATTGAAAAACTTGGAGGGGATGGTTTTGGTGATCGGATCGTGGCGGACTTTTTTCCAGCCCGAGACAAGATCGTACCCCTCGTCGATCTTCCGCTTGAGCGCCGGGATCTCATTCGGATCATCCTGAAGGTCGGCGTCCATCGTGATGACGATCGCTCCCAGGGCTTTTTCGAAGCCGACACTCAGCGCCGCGGACTTCCCGTAGTTCCGCCGGAAACGGAACGCCCGGACATGCCGGTCGACATGGCGCAGCTCGCGCAGAACGTTGAACGACCGGTCGGTGCTTCCGTCGTCGACAAAGATCAGCTCGTAGCGGAGATTCATTCTCCCGAGGACGGAACGAAGCTGTTTGTGCAACTCCGGCAGCGATTCCTCCTCATTATAGAGCGGAATAACGACGGTGAGATCGACGTTTCCCTGTTGCCGTTGCTGTTGATTCTGATCGTGTTGACCCTGTTGTGGCCGCCGAAAATGCTGGCCGCGCTGCTGCTGTGGTTGGCGGACTATCTGAGCGGGGGCGACGGCGGCTCCAGGAGGGATTTCCCTGGGCGGTTCGGGGGGATTCGATGCCATTGGGGCCAGTGCTCGATGATCGTGGGAACAACGCAATGAAAATTCAAGCTAATCTAACGAGAAAGCCCTTGACATGCAATGAATTCGGGGCGCAGGTTCCGTTGAAACTCGCGAGCCACTTGTCTATATTGATGGTTTGGTATTCCGGGAAGACGGAAGGAATATTCTGCAGGGGCATGATGTGAGCGAATCGATCCGGCCAAGGAAATCCCTCGGCCAGCATTTCCTCCGGGACCCGCGAATATCCCGAAAGATCGTGGACGCGCTCGGTCCGCGACACGACGACGTGGTCCTGGAGATCGGACCTGGCGAAGGGGCGCTCACGGAGCTTCTTGCTGCAACAGAATGCACCCTGGTGCTGGTGGACCTTGATCTTCGCGTTGTCGAGGCGATGAGGAACCGCCTTCCCGGCCGCGTCGAGATCCTTCATCGGGACATCCTCACCGTCGATCCGGCTATAATCGCGCGGGATCATGCCCGCAGCCGCCTCCGCATCGTCGGCAACATTCCGTATTACATCACGACCCCCATTCTTTTTCATTTCCTCGACGCTCGAGAGTCGGTGGAAGATCTCATCCTGATGATGCAGCGGGAGGTTGGACGCCGCATCGTTGCATCGCCCGATAGCAAGGAGTACGGCATTCTTTCCGTGATCTCGCAGATGCACGCGGATGTCGAGGCGTTGTTCGACGTTCAGCCCGGCTCGTTTTTTCCCCGGCCGGCGGTGACATCAACGGTCATCCGCCTGCGGATGCTTCCCCGCCCGCGCTACGAGCTCCAGGACGAGCGTGCATTTCGGAAGATCGTGCGCACCGCGTTCAACAAACGAAGGAAAACCCTGCGGAATTCTCTCCGCGATCTTGGGGTTGGCGACGTGGAAGCGATCGATGCAGATATGCTCAGCCGCAGACCGGAGCAGCTTACCCTCGAGGAATTCGCCCGCCTTTCGAATGCCCTGGCCCATCGGCTTGCCATCCCGCATCAGAGCCTTACCTTTGAACACCCTGAACGTGTGCTCTGACGCATGAAAACCGATCAGACCGGAGCCCGGGTCAACAATCACATCGCCGCCATCAAGAACCATGCGCGGCCGCTCGTTGAGCTTGTCCGGCACGTCACGCAGTATCTCCATTCCGCCGACATCCTGATGCTCGGGTTCGTTTCCGTGCTGACCGTCATCAACATGTTCTTCTCCTCGAGGATTCCCCGGTGGGGATTGATGGTCAGCGTGAATTTCGTTGTAACCGGCTTCATCATCTGGCTGGGGTTCGCACGGCACCGATGTGGATACAAGATCCTGCGGTACATTCACGACTGGTACGTGGTCGTGATGGTGTTCGTGTCATTCAAGGAGCTCTATTTCATCATCAAGCCAATCCACTTCGGCCGCGATTATGACGACATCCTTATCGCGGTGGATCGCTGGTTGTTCGGCGTTGATCCCACGCAGTGGCTGATGCAATTTGCCACGCCCTGGCTCACCGAAATCCTCCAGGTTGCCTATACGGCGTTTTACCTCCTCTTCCTGATCCTCGGCTACGAGATTTACCGTCGCAAGAACTTCGACATGTTTCACTTCTTCATGTTCACTTGCGTCTACGGGTTCTTTCTGTCGTACCTCGGCTATCTGTTCCTTCCCGCCGTAGGCCCGCGTTTCACACTGCATGATTTTTCCACGCTTGATAGCAATCTGCCTGGGCTCTGGCTGACGCCGTCGCTCCGCTGGTTTGTGAACTGGGGAGAATCGGTGCGCATGAACGTCCCGAATATCGTCGCCATGGCATCAGCCCAGCGGGACGTGTTTCCCAGCGGGCACACGATGATGACGCTGGTCCTGATGAACCTGAGCGCCCGCGCTCATGCACGCACACGATGGATCATCTACATCACCGGCACGCTGTTGATCGTCGCCACCGTGTATGAGCGCTACCACTATGTGATCGACCTCATCGGCGGCGCGCTCTTCGCGGCATTCTGCATCCTCACCTCACGCCGGCTTTACCACTTCACCCGCGATACGCTCCTTACCCTCGAACGGCAATTTCCATCCGAAGTGTAGAATCTCAATAGTCACTCGTCGATTGACAATCGACACGAGTCGACGAAGGGCGCTTGTGAAAGATGGGGGGGCGGCGGGAAATTTGACGGAAATCAGATTGCTTCGTCCCGGCCACACAACGGCCGGGACTCGCAATGACATTCGAGTTGACTATCGACGATTGTCCAGCGACTATTGTCGACTGGGATTTGTTCCTAGTCCATGATCTTGCGGAGGAACGCCGGCTTCTCGGGGTCCGACTTGTCGATCCGTTCGGTGCGTTCCTGATCCGCAGTCGAAAACGAGCCGACGTTCGGCAGCTCGATGCCCCGCCTCGTCACCGCCGGTGGGTCGAGCTTCTTCAGATCGTACGTGCCGGAGGGTACCCGCTCCACCACGGGGTTGACCCTGTTCACGATCGCCGCTCGGCCGCCCGGCATGCCGACGCCGGGCTTTCGATTGAATCCGGTGGCGATGACCGTGACCATCATCTCGTCGGCCATGTTCTCATCGACCACCGCGCCGAGGATGACGTTCGCATCGTCGCCCGCCGCACTGGTGATGATCCCCGCGGCCTCTTCCATTTCAACCATGCCCATGTCTGCAGGCCCGGTGATATTCACCAGAAGTCCCTGCGCTCCCGCGATGGAAATGTCGTCGAGCAACGGGCTCGAGATCGCGGCGTGCGCAGCTTCCGTAGCACGGTTCTCCCCTTTGGCGATTCCCGTGCCCATCACTGCATCGCCCATCTCCCGCATAACCGTCCGGACATCCGCGAAATCCACGTTGATGTACCCCGGCACCGTGATCAACTCGGCGATGCCGCGTGTCGCGCCGTAGAGGACGTCATTCGCCATGTCGAACGCTACGGTCATCGGCACGTGCCGGTCGACAATGGAAAGCAATTTCTGGTTCGGCACGATAATCAGCGTATCGACTTGTTTCCGGAGCTCCTCGATGCCCGCATCTGCCTGGGCATTGCGCTTCTTCCCCTCCGTGTTGAAGGGTCGGGTCACGATGCCGACGACGAGAGCCCCGAGACTTTTGCCGATGTTTGCCACCAGAGGGGCCCCGCCTGTTCCCGTCCCGCCGCCCATGCCCGCGGTGATAAACACCATGTCACTGCCTGAGAGCGCGCGGGTGATTTCGTCACGGTCCTCCTCAACGGCCCGATGGCCGATGGAAGGATCAGCACCAGCGCCCAGCCCGCGGGTGAGATTTTTTCCGACCTGGATCTTGTTGGGCGCCACATTGCGCTCCAACGCCTGAAGGTCCGTGTTGATCGCAAAGAAATCGACGCCTTGCAGCCCTTTCTTAATCATGCTGCAAATCGCATTGCCGCCGCCGCCTCCGACGCCGACGACACGGATCTTTGCTCCACGATCGAAACCATGGTCGAGTTCGATCACGGGGTTCCTCCTTTTCGTAAGAATGTGATGATGGTATTACAATTGGTCGAACCACTCACGTACGCGGTTCGTAATTCCTTTCACTGACGGTTTCTTCTTTGACGATGTCGAGGGCCGCTCGGTCGCCGATGGATGCCCGGCGTAGCGCAGCCCGTGATACACAAGCCCGACCGCCGTTGCATAGGCCGGATTTTCGATTTCGCGAAGCAAGCCTCCGGAGAACCCCGACGGGATGCCGATCTTCACCGGCATGCCGAGGACGTCCCGTGCCAGCTCGGCCGTTCCTTTGATCAAGGCTCCGCCTCCGGTGAGGACAACGCCCCCGGAAAGATGCTTCGAGTACCCGGAGCGTTTGATTTCCATTCCTGCGATCTCGAGAATTTCTTCCATGCGCGGTTGAATGATTCTTGCCAGCAGCGTCCGGTCGATTTCGATCGGCGCCCGGCCGCCAACGCCGGGGAGCACAATGGGATCCGAGGGCGGCACCGCCGGCACATAGGCATAGCCGTAGTCGCGTTTCAACCGCTCCGCCTGTTCGTTGAGAACCCCCAGGACCTTCCGGATGTCGTCCGTGACTTTCTTCCCGGCGATGCCGATCACCGCCGTGTGACGGATCGTCCGCTCTTCGAACACCGCGAGATCCGTCGTTCCGCCGCCGATATCGAGCAGGGCGATGCCGACTTCTTTTTCTTCGTCGTCGAGCACCGCATAGCTGGACGCAAGGGGCTCGAGGACCATGTCGGCGACTTCGATATTCGCCCGCTGGACGCACTTATAGATGTTTTCTGCGGCGCTAACGAGCCCGGTGATGATGTGCACGCTCGCTTCCATCCTGATGCCACTCATCCCGAGAGGGTCGTATACCCCATCCTGTCCGTCGACGATGAACTCCTGGGGGATCACATGGATGATCTTCCTGTCGGAGGGGAGCGAGAGGCGCTTGGTATCCTCGATCAGCCTGTCGATGTCCGCCTGTGTCACTTCGTGATCCGCTCCGCTGATGCTGACCACGCCGCGGCTCTGAAAGCTCTGGATGTGGTCGCCCGCGATCCCGACGATGGCGCTCTGGATGTGCACGCCGGACTGCGCTTCGGCCTCCGCGATGGCGGTCGCAATGGCGTTCGTCGTCCGGTCGATGTGCGTCACGACTCCCCGGTTCATCCCATCCGATGCGCTCCGTCCCACACCGAGAATGTGGACGCGCCCTTGTTCATCCGTGCCGGCCACCACCGCGCACACTTTGGTTGTACCGATGTCGAGACCGACAATGTGATTCATCATGGATTTACCCTCTCGTCCAATGCAGGTTCCTGTTGCTGATTCCATCGCGCGACAACGATATCATCGAAGCGAAGGTCGATATAGTTCAATGCCTGCGCCCCTTCGCGGGCAACATACTGTTTCCAAAACCCATCCAGCTTCGCGAGCTTCACGGCGACGCCACCCTGCCCGAACGCGACGGGAATGCCCGACTCCGCCGTGTAGCAAACGAGGGCTCCGTCACCGGCGACATGCACTTCGGATATCCTATGATAGAGATCGTCGCCGAAAGCCCGCGCCGTGTCCAGGAGCCCCAGCGCGCGCAGGACGGACTCGTTATGCACTTTCTTCCCGGGAACGAAGTCTTCCGCCCGCATCGAACCCGTGAGCAGCGGAAGATCGAGAACCTGCGTCGATTGCACCTGGGGCAACACCCGCGCGCTATCGTCAAGATAGACCGTCTTGTCATTGACAACGGCGACGACCGGGACGCGCTCGTGCACCACGATCATGATATTTCCCCGGACGTCGCGGATGATCTCAGCGCTTTCGACGTACGGGTTGGTTTCCACGCGGCGGCGCACCGCGTTGATATCCAGTGCGTAGAGTTTCTGCGACCTGTCGATGGCCGCCAGCGCGATCACGTCCTTTGCCGAGAGGAGACGCGTGCCGCTGACCCGCACGTCCTTGATCCCGACATTGTCCTTCAACGCGTTCGCTTCCCATGTCGCCGTCAGGAAGATGATCGTTGCAAGCGCCAGCAGCGCTGCGCTCCGACGCAGGTGCTTTTTCTCCCCGGCAGGTTTTTCCGTTTCCATCATGCCGCTCCGGATTTCAGCCCCGCAATGAATTCCTCGCCGAACTTCCAGATGTCCCCGGCTCCCATCGTGATCACCATGTCCCCTTTCTTCACGATCGACGCAAGAAACGCGGGGATCTTCGTCTTCTCCGGGACATAGTGGACCTGTTTGTGCCCGAAATCCCTGGCGGCGTTCACGATGAGTTCCCCGGTGATTCCCTGAATCGGTTCTTCGCGCGCCGGGTAGACGTCGGTGACCACCAGAACATCGGCGTCGAAGAATGCCCGGCCGAACTCTTCATAGAAGTCCCTCGTCCGCGAATACAGGTGCGGTTGAAACACGCACACCACGCGCCGTCGCCATCCCCCTTTCGCACCCTGGAGCGTCGCTTTGATCTCCGTCGGATGGTGCGCGTAATCGTCAATGACGGTGATCCCGCGGATTTCCGCCTTCACTTCCCAGCGGCGAAACACGCCCGTGAATTTCTCCACGCCGGTTTTGATCGTCGGGAACGGGATCTGCATCTCCAGCCCGACGGCGATCGCCGCGAGCGCGTTCATAACGTTGTGCCGGCCCGGCACGTGCAGGGTGATCTGTCCCAGATCGTTTCCCCGGAGAAGAACGGTGAACGTCGTCGTGTTCTCCTTGTGCAGCACGTCCACGGCCTGAAGGTCCGCCTGTCCGTTGAAGCCGTATGTCACAATCTTCTTCCGAATCTTCGGCATGATCTCCTGCAACGCGGGCTCATCGAGACAAAGAACGACGAACCCGTAGAACGGGACCTTGCCGGCGAACTGGACAAATGCCGCCTTGATGTCCTCGAGGTCGCGATAGCAGTCGAGGTGGTCGGTCTCCAGCGTGGTCAACACGGCGATCGTCGGCGTCAAGGAAAGGAACGACCGGTCGTACTCGTCGGCTTCGACGACGATGAACTCACCTTTCCCGAGGCGCGCATTTGATCGGGCGAGCAGGTTCACGCGGCCTCCGACGATGACCGTCGGGTCGATCCCGCCTTCCATGAGCACGAGCCCGACCATCGTTGTCGTCGTGGTCTTCCCATGCGTCCCCGCGATCCCGATGCCGTACTTCAACCGCATCACTTCCGCAAGCATTTCCGCGCGGCGGATGACCGGGATGTTCCGCCGCTGCGCTTCGACCAGCTCGGGATTGTCGGGCGGCACAGCGGAGGAGTACACGAGCACGTCGACGTCCGGCTCGACGTTCGCCGCTGCATGACCGATGTAAATGTGTGCACCGAGCGCACCGAGGCGTTCGGTATTCTCCGACGCGGCGCGATCAGAGCCGGTCAGCGTGAACCCCTGGTCGATGAGGATCTCCGCGATGCCGCTCATCCCGATCCCACCTACGCCAACGAAGTGAAGTTTCTTAATGGATGAAAACATTCCTGTTCCCTGAACCCTGAACTCTGATTCCTGATCCCTGTTTCTAGCGATCGGTGAATCGGGGCGCCGTCCAGCGGCGCTTCTTCCGCTTCGGGACAAGGGCCGCGATCCGGTTCATCTCCGCCACGAGCTCCCGGTCATGTTCATACCGCCCGACTCTGATCCGGAACACCCTTCGACGCCCCTTGAGTTTGAAGACGATGACCTGAAACCTCCCGCCTGTCTGTACCCGCGATTCCCTGCCGATGTGCATCCACTCGATGTCCTTGACCTTGATCTCCCGTTCCTGCCAGCGATGCTTGAAGATGATGGCATCGGTGGTGATGATCAGGCGACGATTCCGCAGAAGGTTGAGGATCAGCGTCACCACCGACATCAACACGAAGAACACGATCACGTATACCAGCGGGTCATCGAGGACATACTCGAACTTTTTCTCGATGAAACTGCCACGGATCCCGCCGTAGATGATGAGGGTGCCGACATAGATCAGCGCGGACTGATAATAGAAATCGAGCTTGTATTTGAACGTCTTGACCTGGTCAGTCATGGGCCTGCCGTGAATACCCGATTACGGTCTCTGCAATTGTTGCGGCTGCCTCCGGTCGGGCGAGCGACCGCATACGTTCCGCCATCGTGCGCCGTCGTGCAACGTCGTGGAAGAGTCCACCCAGCATCTCCGTGATGCGGTCATCGATTTCCTTGTCCGGGCACACGACAGCCGCGCCTTGTTCAGCGACCGCTCTTGCATTTTCCGTCTGATGGTCAGCCGCTGCAAACGGATACGGCACGAGAACCGCCGGCACGCCTGCAAGGGCAAGCTCGGCAAGCGTCGATGCTCCCGAGCGGCAGACGGCAATGTCGCTGGCGCCGTATGCAAGATCCATCCTGTCAATGAACGCGAACACCTTCACGCGCTTTCGATGTTCGGCGGGCAAATTCTCGATCGCTGCTTTTGCCGCGGCAACATCCCGTTCACCGGTCTGCCACAAGAGTTGCGTCTCTCCTTCGAGCAACCCGGGCAACCGCTTTCCCACCGCGCGGTTGATCGAGGAAGCGCCGAGGCTTCCGCCGAAGATCAGCACGGTCGTCAACGAGGGATCGATGCCAAAGAACGTTGCGGCCTCATCGCGTCCGACATGCCCCACCGACGACCTCGTCGGATTCCCCACAACCAGCGTCTTCGTTCGAGGATCAAGATACTTTTTCGACCGCTCGTACGAGAGAAACACCGTCGCCGCCCGCTTCGCCAGCATTCGGGTCGTCACTCCCGGGTAGCTGTTCTGTTCCTGGACGACGACCGGTATCCCGCGCAGGGACGCCATGAACACCGGCGGTCCGCAAACGTATCCTCCTGTTCCCACAACAACCGCAGGGCGCAGGCGATGGAGCAGAAACCACGACTGGGCCAGCGACACGAGCACCTTCACCGGGAACAGGAACAGCGACCAGCTCAGTGTTCTCCGGAAGCCGCTGATCCAGATCGTTTCGAACCGGTACCCCGCCTTCGGAACAACGCGGGCCTCGATTTTTCCTGCAGTGCCGATGAAGACGATTTCGGCATCGTCGACGCGCCGCCTGATCTCTTCCGCAATCGCGAGCGCCGGATACAGATGCCCGCCGGTGCCCCCGCCGGCAAAAACGAACCGTGGCCGCTGAGAGCCTTCCGTCGCCATCAGTATACGCTTCCGACAGCGGGCTGCTGAGCCTGGGCCACCGCCTTCCCGGTCGCCACCCGCGGATGCATGTCGGTCTGCGACGATATGTTCAACAGGATGCCGATCGCGAACGACGATGCGAGGATCGACGAACCGCCGTAACTGATGAACGGCATCGGCAATCCGGTCGTCGGAAGAATGCCGAGCGTCACCGCTGCGTTGATCAACGCGTACAGCGTCACGGCTCCCGTGATGCCGATGGCGAGGCATCGCCCCAATTCATCCCGTGCATTGCGCGCAATCTTCATTCCCCGGAGAAGGATGAGGAGGAAGACGCCCATGACCAGGAGGGTGCCGATCAATCCGTATTCTTCTCCGACGATGGAAAAGACAAAGTCGCCGTACGATTCCGGGAGGAAGAGATCACGCTGACGGCTGAGCCCGGGGCCGACGCCGAACAACCCGCCGTTCCCGAACCCGATGATCCCCTGCCACACCTGGTAATTCATTCTGCCCGTGCTTTCCGATCCATGACCGAGATAGCTCATGATCCGCTGGGCCCGGTACGGCGCGCTCATCATATAGATCCCGAGCAGCGGGATGAGCGATCCGACGACGAGGGCGATGTGCCCGAGCTTCGCCCGACCGACGAACAACATCAGGAAGCTGAGGAGGAGGATCATCGACCCCGTGCTGAAGTTCGGCTGCTTCAGGACCAGCAGGCTCACGAGGCCGATCCAGACAAGCAGCGGAAGCAGACCGTACTTGAACTCTTTGATCGCCTCTTTCTTCTCCGAGATCAGGACCGCGAGATGAAAGATGAGGGCGAACTTTGCAAACTCCGATGGCTGGAGGCCGAACCCTCCGAACCGGAGCCAGCGTGCCGCGCCGTTCACTTCGCCGCCGAGGAGAAGCGTCACGCCAAGCACGGCGACGAGAACGATGAGGACAGGCTTCGTCAGTTTCCGGATCTTGTGATAGTCGAACCGCATCGCCCCGAACAGGAGCACAAACCCGGAGAGCACCTTGAACGCGTGACGTTCCAGGAGCCGGTCGCTCTCGCCCCATTTCATCATGGCATATGTCGAGCTCGCGCTGTAAACCACGCCGAGACTCAGCGCCATAAGTGCAAGGACGCAGAGAAGCGTCAGAATATCGATGTGATTCCGTTGCGTCTTTGCCATGAACCCCTCACTCCAGTCCCGTGACGATCTTCTTGAAAACCCGTCCACGGTGCTCATAGTTCTCGAACCAATCGAAGGATGCGCACGCGGGCGAGAGAAGCACGATGTCTCCCGGCTGTGCCCGGCGCATGCACAGGTCCACGGCGTCTTCCATGTTATCCGCCGTGTCGACGGCGCGAACCCCCGCGAACGCCTTCACGACCTTCCCCGCCGATTCGCCGATCGCGACGATGGCACGAACCCGGTTCTTCACGAGCTCATGCAACCGTGTGTAGTCATTTCCTTTGTCGCGCCCGCCGAGGATGAGAACGATCGGACGTTCGAAACTCTGCAGCGCGTACCAGACCGAGTCGACGTTCGTCGCTTTGGAGTCATTGATGTAGCGTACGCCACGAATCTCCCGGACGAATTCAAGACGGTGCTCAACCCCTTTGAAGCGTTCGAGGGTCCTGGCGACAGATGACGGTGGAGCACCCATGACCGTCGCGGCGAGCGTCGCCGCCATCGCATTCGCGAGATTGTGGATGCCGGGAATCCCGATGCCGGCGACCGGGAGAACATCGGACCGCTTGCCATCCACATTGATGATCAGATGACCGTTTTCCACCCATGCGCCCTGATCCAGGTGTTGCTCGACGCTAAAGGGGAGCCGACGAACCTCCTGCGGCGCTTTCCCGTTGACCTGCCGCGTGGTCTCCGTGTCATCGAGATTATAAATGAGCGTGTCCCCCTTTTTCTGCTTCGCGAAGATCCTGGCCTTCGCATCGCCGTACCGATCGAACGAATGCCCGTACCGGTCCAGGTGGTCGGGGGTAATATTGAGAAGCACCGACACCTGCGGTCGAAAGTCGATGCAGTAGTCGAGCTGGAAACTCGACACTTCGAGAACCACGGCGGTGTCCCGCTCCACCGATTCGACGATCTGCGAGAACGCCGTTCCAATATTTCCTCCCACGGCGGTGGGGATCTCCGCATCCTCGAGCAGTTTGCCCGTCAGCGTGGTGGTCGTTGTCTTGCCGTTCGTGCCGGTGATGCCGACGATGGTTCCCCGGCAGAACCACGATGCGACTTCCAGCTCGCTTGCGACCGTGATTCCCCGCGCCTGCGCTGCCCCGAGGATCGGCAGGTCCGACGGGACGCCCGGGCTGACCACTACCAGGTCGGCGTCGAGAATCTTGTCGCTGTTCCTTCCGAACTCCGCCGGAATGCTCAGTGCGCGGAACTCTTCGACCGCCTCCTGCATCCGGTCCGCGGGCGCCTTGTCGCTGACGAACACCGTCGCCCCCCGTCGCTTGAGCAACGCGGCGATCGCCCTTCCGCTCCGCGCGGCACCGATCACGCTTACACGCTTTCCTTCAACAGCTCGTTGAGCCATTCCTATCGCACTTTAAACGTGGCCAGACTCAGGATCATCATCAGGACGGCGATGATATAGAACCGCGTGACGATCTTCGGCTCGGACCACCCCAGCATCTCGAAATGGTGATGCAGAGGCGCCATCTTGAACACGCGTCTTCCCGCGCCGAATTTCCTTTTGGTGTATTTGAAGTACAGCCGCTGAATGATCACCGACAGGGTTTCCGCGACGAACACGCCGCCGAGCGTCGGGAGCAGCAGCTCCTTCTTGATCAGAACACACAACGCCCCCAGCGCACCACCGAGAGCCAGGGAGCCGGTATCTCCCATGAAGATCTGCGCCGGGTACGCGTTGAACCAGAGAAATCCCATTGACGCGCCCGCCAGTGCAGCGCAATAAACCACCAGCTCGCCGTTTCCCCGCAGGTAGGGGATCGTCAAATACTCGCTCCAGACGATGTTGCCCGAAACGTAACTGATCACCCCGAGCGTCAACCCGACGATCCCCACGATACCGATCGCAAGCCCGTCAAGCCCGTCGGTCAGGTTCACGGCGTTCGACATCGCGGTGATGATAAAGATGACCAGCGGAATGTACAGCCGTCCGAAATCAAACTCGAAATGTTTGAAGAAGGGGACCGTCGTTGACGAACACACTTTCCAGAGATCTGCATCGATCCACTGGGGGAAAAAATAGATGATGCATCCCACGATCAGCCCCACGGACACCTGCCCCACAATTTTGTACCGCCCGATCAACCCTTTCGGTTTTTTCTTGACCACCTTCAAATAGTCATCAAGGAAACCCACGGCGCCGAGGGCAACCGTCACAAACACGATGAGCAGAATGTACATGTTGGACAGATTCGCCCACAGGAGTGTCGGCACGACGAGTGCCGAGAGGACGATCAGTCCGCCCATGGTCGGCGTACCGGCTTTCGCCAGGTGCGTTTTGGGCGCTTCCACTTTCGCCGACTCTCCGATCTGCCGGTCCCGGAGAATGTGGATGATCTTCGGTCCCAGCCAGAAGGCGATAATCAGTGCTGTGATCGCCGCCGCCGCTGCGCGAAAGGTCAGGTAGCGCACCACGCCGAATCCCGGCGGGTGATACAGACGCTCCAGGAGATCGAGGATGTGATAGAGCATCGATGCCTTCTTATCGCGAATGGCTGTATCGCGGCGCGGTGGACTCGAGCCGCGAAGCAAGAAATGTCACCACATCCTCCAGGCGCATGCCGCGCGAGGCCTTCACGAGAACGACGTCGTTCTCCGAAACAAGCTCAGCAAGGTATTCCGCGAGCGCACTTTTCTGATCGTAGTGGAACGCGCCGTCCTTCCCAAACGCGTCATGCATCTGCCGCGCCAGCTCACCGTACGTCAGAAGGTAGTCGACGCCCAATGTCTTCGCTTCTTCGCCGACGGCGCGATGTTCGTCAGGGCCCCGCGCTCCGAGCTCCCGCATGTCGCCCAACACCGCAATACACTTTCCGCCCCGACGCGAAGCGATGAGCGTTGTGAGCGCCGCGAGCATCGAGTCGGGGTTCGCGTTGTAGGTGTCATTGAGAATCGTGACTCCACCGACCTCCACGACCTCCATCCGTTTGCCCGCAGGCCGGAACCCTTCCAGCGCGGCTTTGATGCGCGAAGGCGGCACGCGAAAGGCCGCCCCAACGGCGGCTGCGGCAAGGGCATTGTGGGCATGGTGATCGCCCGGAATGCCGAGGTTGACCCGGATGGCCTTGCGGAGCAAGCCCCCTGAAATTTCAAGCACGGCGCAGTTCGACGCCGCGTGGTCGACGATCCGGCCGCGAATTTTCGCCCCGTGCTTCATGCCGAACGTGACGTTCCGCAAGCCTCGCGCGGCTCTGCGCTTCAGTCGGTCGTCATCGTAATTGATGAACGCTGTTGATCCTTTCCGCGGAAGGCGCCGGAACAATGTCGTTTCCTCTTCTTCCACTCCCTCGACGCTCCCGAAGAACTCGAGGTGTTCTCTCCCAATGTTGGTGATCAGTCCCATCGTCGGGAGCGCGATCGAGCATAGGAGCTCCAGTTCGCCGGGGTGATTCGTTCCCATCTCGATGACCGCGATATCGTGCTTCTTGTCCATCCTGAACAGCGTCTGCGGCACGCCGATATGATTGTTCAGGTTTCCTTCGGTGCTCACGACGTTATATGTCGTGGAGAGCACCGCGGTGATCATCTCTTTCGTCGTCGTCTTCCCGTTGCTCCCGGCGATTGCGAGCACGGGGATGGCGAACTTCTTGCGGTATGTGTTCGCCAGTTCCCCCAGCGATGCCGTGGTGTCATCGACGAGCAACAACGGCATGGCAGAAGCGACAGATCCTGCGCCCTGGGTGTCCACGATCGCCGCGAGTGCGCCATGTTCGTACGCCGTGTCGACAAACTTATGACCGTCGTAACGCTCGCCCCTCAGCGCGACAAAGAGATCGCCGGGCTTCACGGATCGCGAATCCGACGATACGCCGCTGAAGGTCCGCCCCTTCAACGAGGCAAACAGCCGCTCTTCCCGGTGAGGAAGCCGAAGAACATCCTTGGGCGATAGTCGCACGATCGAAACGCCGCCTTACCGTTTGTGCCAGCGTTGCACTTCCTCGTGGTCGTCGAAGTGGACCTTCTCTTTTCCGATGACCTGATAGTCTTCATGACCTTTCCCGGCGAGAAGAACGATGTCGCCCTTCCGCGCTTCTTCGAGCGCGTTCGCGATGGCCGTTCTCCTGTCGGCATACCTGCGGACGTTCGACGCTGCGGGAACACCCGCAAAGATTTCGTCCAGGATCTTCTCGGGATCTTCCGTCCGCGGGTTGTCGGAGGTCGCGATGGCGACATCGCTCAGCGTGGCCGCGATCGATCCCATGATCGGCCGCTTGGTTCTGTCCCTGTCACCGCCGCAGCCGAAGACCGTGATGATTCTTCCTCCGGTTCCCTTCGGGAGAAGCTCCCGGATTGCGCGGAGGCATTTCTCCAGCGCGTCGGGTGTATGGGCATAGTCGATGATCACGCTCCAACCCGCCGCCATCGGGATCTTTTCAAACCGGCCCCGTACCGGCTCCATCTGCTCGACGGCCTCGATGATCGTCCGGTGGTCGATCCCCAGGGCGACCGCACACGATGTCGCCGCGAGCACGTTCTCCACATTGAATCGTCCCGTGAGACGCGAGCGCAATGCCATCGTCTTGCCCGCATGGTGCACCGCCATTTCGATCCCGCCGACGCTCATCGTGATGTTGTCCGCCACGACATCCGCGCCGGGCACGACGCCATACGTCAGCACGCGCGCTGTCAGCCCTTTGATCATCTCCGCTCCCCGGGGATCGTCCCGGTTCACGACCGCCCATGCGTCCTCGCCGAGCGAGAGGAACAATTTCCGTTTTGCCTGGAAGTACTCGTCCATCGTGTGATGGAAATCCAGGTGATCCTGCGTCAGGTTGGTGAAGACCCCGGCCGCAAATTTCAATCCTTCGACCCGGTGCAGGGCGAGGGAGTGCGACGACACTTCCATCACCGCCGCACGGCATCCGTGCGCGGACATTTCCCTCAGCAACGCGTTGAGCTCGAGAGCCTCCGGGGTCGTGTGGGTCGCCGGCACGACGCGGTCGCCCGTGTGATAGGCAATCGTTCCGATGAGCCCTGTTTTCTTCCCGGCGTGCTCAAGGATAGACCGGATGATGTGCGTGGTCGTGGTCTTGCCGTTTGTCCCTGTCACCCCGACCACGGTCAGATCCTCGGACGGATGACCGTAGAAGTTCGCCGACATGCCGGCGAGCGCTTTCCGGGTGTCCGGGACCACAATCTTGAAGACATTCGAGTGCAGGAAGTACGGATCAGGAAGCACGGCGTCATCCTGCACCACCACGGCGATCGCGCCCTGCTCTATTGCCCGTTCCAGAAACGCATGACCATCGGTCGTTGTGCCGTGGATCGCGACGAAGAGATCTTCCTTCCCGACCTTCCTCGAATCATACTGGATGCTGCTGATCGAGATGTCCTGCGTCAGCGCCATCTTCCCGAAATACGCCGAGAAGAGCTTGATCACGTGCACGCCCTTGAGCAGTTCTGCAAGTACCATGATGCATGCCCTGAGGGCGCTAGTTGATGAATCCCGTCCCCATGCGCGGGGCACACCGCACGAGCACGCGCGAACCCGGCCGCACCTGCGTACCCGGCGACGGGCTCTGCGCCGACACGACGCCTGAACCGACCAGCTGCCCGTCGAGCTGATTCGTCGCCAACCGGTTCATCGCTCTCCGCATGGAGAGGCCGTGCAGATCGGGGACGACCGTCATCCCTGCCTGCACCGTCGCCGCCTTGCCTCCGTTTGCGATGAGGCGCACATCCGATCCTTTTTCCACGTGCGTTCCGGGATCAGGACGCTCCTTGGTCACGATGTCGCCGCCCCCTTCGACGGACACATCATATCCCTGTCCGGTAAGAATCGCGCGCGCTGCGTCGACCGTCAGCATGGTGACGTCGGGAACAACCACGCCGCTTTCTGCAAGTGCGGCATTGTCCCTTCGCTCGAACCGTGCCGATGTCGCATAAATTTTCTGGGCGATTTCCTTGAAGATCGGCGCGCTTTGGGTCCCGCCCGTGTAGCCGCCGATGCGCGGATGGTCGAGCATGACCAGGCACACCACCCGGGGATCGTCCGCCGGGAAGAAGCCGACAAAGGACGCGGTGAAATTTCCGGTCTCGTATCGACCATCCACATATCGTCGCGAGGTCCCGGTTTTCCCCGCCACGGCCACGCCCGTGAGCTTTGCGCCGACGCCGGTGCCGCGTTGAACCACCCCTTCGAAGAAGGAGGTCAGCATTTTCGCCGTCTCCTTCGAGACCACGGTCCGGATGACTTCAGGCCTTTTTTCCGCCAGCACCTGCCCGCGGTCGTCCAGTACCTCACGGATGAGGTATGGTTTCATCAGCGTGCCGTTGTTGGCCACTGCGGCGTAGGCGCAGGCGATCTGGATCGGCGTGACGCCCACCTCGTATCCGTATGCCATCGAGTTCAGCGTCGCACCGGACCACTCGTCGGGGCGTTTCAGTTCGCCCCTGATTTCGGCCGGCAGGTCAATCCCGGTCTCGATGCCGAAGCCGTAGTTGCGCGCCATCGTGTAGAGGCGCTCGGCGCCGATGATGTTCGAGATTTTGGCGAACACAATATTGCTCGACACTTCCAGCGCTTCGCGGAACGTGAGCTCGGCGTACGGGTGCGTGTCGCTGATCAGCCGCGTCTTTCCCCTCCCCATGGCGACATGGTATTCGCCATTCTCCGCTGAGAACTTCTGGTCCGGTGAGACCAGGTGATGCTCGAGCGCTGCGGAGGCGGTGACAACCTTGAACACCGAGCCGGGCTCAAACATGTCCATGATCGCCCGATTTTTCATCGACTCGAGCGTCGCCGACGCCGGATCGTTGGGATCCATGCCCGGCAGACCCGCCATCGCAAGGATTTCCCCCGTCGCCGGATCGAGCATGACGACGATGCCGCCGTCCGCCTTCGCGCGTTCAACGCCCTTCCTCAGCTCTTCTTCCGCGATCGCCTGATAACTGACATCGATCGTAAGGACGATACTGCGGCCGTTGACCGGATCGACTCGGGGGTTGTCCACGGAGGGCCGTCGACGCCCGAGGGCGTCCCGCCGCATGATCATGTATCCGTCGCGTCCCTGCAGCACATCATTGCACTCGAGCTCGAGGCCGCTGAGCCCCTTGTTGTCGATGTCGGTCAGCCCGATTACCTGTCCTGCCACCTGCTCATAATGATAGAGGCGGCGGGGCTCCTCGAGTTGAATGAGCCCATCGAGATTGGCAGCCGTGACTTCGCGCGCGGTTTGCGAACTCACCCTGCGCTCCAGCCAGACAAACCGTTTCCCGTCGTCCAGCTTTTCGGCGTAGTATTGCCGCGGATGGTTGAACACTTTCGTCAGACGGGCGACCAGCGCTCCTTCGTCCGACCCGAGCAACTTCGGATCGGCGGCGAGCGACACCGTCATGGTATTCGAGACGAGCAGCGTGCCGTTCCGGTCGTAGATATTGCCTCGCGCCGCGGGCAGTGGAACGCTCACTTCCGATTGATGCTTCGCAATGTCCTGGAACGAGCGTGCCTCAAAGACCTGCACCTGCACAAGACGCAGGACGACGACGACAAACGCCAGCAGCAGGACGATCTTGACCCACATCATCCGGCGTCGGGCTTCGATCGTCGCCTTCACTGCCGGGTCGGCCTGTGCCGGCGACGCACTGCGCTCCTTCACGTGGCGCGGGTCCATCAGCGGTTCGTTACCCGTTGCAATGCGGACTCGTCAATGCTGAACCCCAACGGTTGTTCTTTCGGAAAGACGAGTCCCAGTTGTTCCGTCGCCGTCCGGCCGATGCGTTCCCACGACGATTTGCGATTGATCTCGGCCCGGAGGGCGGCATTCGTGTTCTGGATCGCAGCGTAGCGCGCTTGCAGTTTCCCGATGTCGGAAGCCAGTTGATCGATCGTCAGAATATTATTGACATAGAGGACGATCACCAGTGACAGGCTGAACAGGAGAACGATCGTATTGAAAGTAGAGAACCGGCGACGCGTGATGCGTTTGTTCAGCCGCGCGGGGGTAGGTCCCGCCGGCGTGGCGTTCTGCCTGTCGCCGCCGTAGATGTACCGCCGTTCGAGTGCGGGCTTTCGCTCTTCGTGCCGCTGCGCGTTCGCGCGATGAAGGAGCTCTTTGACGTCTTCGCTCATGCGGGGTTCACGTCCTGACACAATCCCGACAACACCACACTGTTGCCTTCACTCTCCGGAGGCCTGCGCCTGTCGGACACGTTCTGCAACCCGAAGTTTCGCGCTCCTGGAACGCGGGTTCGCGCGCTGTTCTTCCTCAGAGGGAAGAACCGGATGTTTGGTGACCGTGGCGAGCACGGCGACTTTGGGCGTATCCGGCACCAGCTTGTTGCCCGACGGCGTCACGGTCGCCGACAGTCGCCGGAAGGACTCCTTGACAATGCGGTCTTCGAGTGAATGATAGGAAATGACGGCGATGCGTCCTCCCGGCGCGAGCATTGCCGCTCCGTCGTCGATCGCCTGCCGCAGCGCGTCGAGTTCCTGGTTCACTTCAATGCGGACAGCCTGAAAGACGCGGGCCAGTGTCTTCAGAAGAAAATGACGGCCGACCGCCCGTTCAACCGCTTCAGCGAGCCGGCCCGTGGTTTGGACCGGACGCGCTTGGACAATTCTCCGCGCAATGGCGCGTGAGGCCCGCTCCTCTCCGAACCTGAACAAAATGTCGGCGAGCCGGGCCTCGTCGTACGTATTGATGACATCGGCGGCGCTGAACGACTGCTGCCGGTCGAAACGCATGTCCAGCGGCGCATCGGCCTGGAAACTGAAGCCACGTTCTGTGGTATCAATCTGGTGAGAGGAAACGCCGAGATCCAGGAGAATGCCCGCGGGGCGCCGCGGGCTGACCGATGGAACCATCGAACGCATCGTGCGGAAGTTCGCCCGGACGAAGCGCACCCGTGAACAGTGCTGAAGCCTCACCCGGGCTGATGCCAGCGCTTCATCATCCGCGTCCATGCAGAGAATCTCCCCGTCACCGTCGAGCATCCCGCACATGCGGGCCGCATGCCCCCCGCCGCCTGTCGTCCCGTCTACGTACAACCCTTCACGGTCGGTCATGAGGAACTTCATTACTTCATCACAAAGAACTGGTGTATGATACGAGGACCTGTCGTCCCCGGTGGGATGTTCGTCCGGGGTCTGCATGCCGCACGCTACTGTTGGAACACCGTCTGCGCGACGGTTTCGTAACTCTCAGGTTGCCCCTGTTGATACTCTTCGAACTTTTTCGGATTCCAGATCTCGATGCGTTCGAGCACACCGACGATCAGCGCTTCGTTTTCGATCCCGGCGATCTGGAGAAGCTCCCGGGGTATGGTCAGCCGCGCCTGACCGTCGAGCTGAAGTTCGGTGGCATACTGACAGAGAGTGCGCGTGAAAAATCTCTGCTTCGGGTTCGTACTGGAGAGCTGTCGGATGGAAGCCTCAAGCTTCACCCACTCGTCGAGTGGATAGATGAAGATGCAGTTGTCGTACCCGCGCGTGACGACGAACAGATCGTTCGCCTCCGGCGAGACATACTTCCGAAGTTTCGCGGGGAGATTGACGCGTCCCTTGCTATCGACGGAGTAGAGATATGAACCTTTGAACGACGACATGCATCCTCGTCAAAAAAAGGGGACGACCCACCACTCGAACGTGCGAAGGAGGTCTGAAGCCCCACTTTTCCCCACTTCTCCCCCCATAAGTTAGGGAAAAGACTCTCAAAGTCAAGTCAACTGTTCCGCGAAGTCTGCTACTTCTCAGCAGTTACGGAGAGGCGGCGCGATTCGAGATCGTGGAGAAGCCGGGTGAGAACCTGCAGGGTATGGGAGAGAAGTGAGGTGGGGTCGACAAGCGCCGGAAACTTCGCCAGGAAGGTGAGCGAGCTTCCTTCCTGACGCAGTCCGCCCACGCCGCCGGACATGTGTGAGATGGAGGTCATAAGAAGCTGAAAGTCGTCGCTTTCATAAAAACGGGTGTCGGACTCCGGGGGAAATTCCGCTTCGAACTCGGTCTCCGAGATCCTCACGCGGCGGAAGCCGAGCGCGCCTGCGGTCAGCCTGATGCGCACAACGTCATACAGAAGCTCGACTTCCGGGGGCGGTGCTCCAAATCGATCGACGAGCTCCTCGGCAATTTCCTTGAGTTGTTCTTCCTTCTCAAGCCCGTAGAGCCGCCGATAGGTGGCAAGCCGCTCGGTGTCGTTCGCAATATACTGATCGGGAATAAGTGCGTTGACATCCGCCTCGACGACAACATCGTCGCGCCGCTGTTGGCGGGGCTCATGCTGAAAGAGCTCCTGGAACTCTTCCTCCTTCAACTCCTGCACCGCCTCCTCGAGGACCCGCGTGTATGTTTCGAAGCCCATGGTTTCGATGAATCCGCTTTGTTCGCCGCCAAGGAGGTTGCCCGCGCCGCGAATTTCCAGGTCGCGCATGGCAAGATTGAACCCCGATCCGAGCTCATTGAATTCCTCGAGCGCCTGCAGTCGTTGCAGCGTCGGCCGCGGAAGGATCGAGATCGGCGGGGTGATCAAGTATGCGTACGCCTGCACATTGGACCGTCCCACACGGCCGCGCAACTGATACAGCTCCGCCATTCCGAACCGGTCGGCACGGTTGACAATGATGGTGTTCACGCTCGGGATGTCCAGTCCCGATTCAATGATCTTCGTCGCGACGAGCACATCGAATTTCCGCTCGAGAAAATCCATCATGACATTTTCGAGTTCGTGCGCCTTCATCTGGCCATGGGCGGAGTGCATCCGGACACCGGGTAGGAGCTCCCGGAGCCGAAGGAGGACCTCATCCATGTTCTGGACACGGTCGTGGACAAAATACACTTGCCCGCCCCGTGAGAGCTCCCGCATCACCGCCTCGCGGATCAGCTGATCGTTCCACTGAAGAATCTCCGTCATGATCGGCAGACGGTTGCGCGGCGCAGTGGCAATGATCGAAAGATCGCGCGCGCCCATCAGCGAAAAATGCAGGGTGCGCGGGATCGGCGTCGCCGTGAGCGCAAGCGTGTCCACTTCCGTCCTCAACATGCGGAGCTTCTCCTTCGCAGCGACGCCGAAGCGGTGCTCCTCATCGACAATGAGCAGCCCGAGATTTTTGAACGCGACATCTTTCGAGAGAAGCCGGTGCGTGCCGATGACAATGTCGACGCGCCCCTCGCGCAGGTCGGCGAGAATTTTGATCTGCTCCTTTTTCGATTTGAACCGCGAGAGCACGTCGACCCGGACAGCGTACCGCGAGGTTCTGTCCAGAAATGTGTGGTAATGTTGCACCGCGAGAATGGTCGTCGGCACGAGCAGTGCCACCTGTGTTCCATCGGCCACTGCTTTGAAAGCAGCCCGCACCGCGACCTCGGTCTTCCCGAACCCGACATCGCCGCAAATCAGTCGGTCCATCGGCGCGGGGGATTCCATATCCACCTTCACGTCTTTCGTCGCCTTCGCCTGATCGAAGGTGTCTTCATACATAAAGGAGGCCTCGAGCTCATGCTGCCATGGCGTATCGATCGCAAAGGCGTGGCCTGTCGTATGCTTCCGTTTCGCGTAGAGCCTGATCAGGTCCCGCGCGATGTCCTTGACTCTTGCCTTGACGCGGGACTTCAGCTTGTCCCATTCGTTGCTGCCGAGGCGGTTGAGTTTCGGAAGGTGCCCTTCTTTCGACGAGTACTTCTGGAGACGGCTGATGTAATTCAGGTTGACGTACAGCATGTCGTTGCCGTCGTACTGGACGGAGACAACTTCCTGTTCTGCGTTGCGGACCTGGATCCGTTTCAATCCGATGAAGCGCCCGATCCCGTAGTCTTTGTGGACGACATAGTCGCCGCGCTTCAGCTGTTGAAATTCTTTCTGAGACAGTCCCTTGAATCGCGGCGTGCGCCGCTTCCCCCGGCGGCGGAGGCGGCCAAAGATCTGATGCTCGGTGTAGACCGCGATGGACCGTGATGGCAGAGCGAAACCGGCGTGGAGCGAATCCAGCGAGAAGTCGATGCGTTGGAGATCCAGCGTTGCGGTCTCGTCGTCGCCGTTGCCGGACGCATCGGGCGTAGAGAGGAGTTCCTTCAGCCGGCTCATTTCGCCATGGCCGTCGCACAGGAGCGACACTCGATAGTTCTTCTCCAGCAGTTCGATCAGGTGCGTCCGGAGGATTTTGACGCTGCCGTTAAAGGACGGCTGGGAGATCCCGTTGAAGTCCGTGGTTCCTTCGCCTGAAAACCCGGTGACCTGTACCTGCGGAAAGGCTGCTATCCCCGCGAGAGCTTCATCGGCGTCCTGTGCCTCGACGCCCGCGGGGGACGGGTGCGCGAGTGTTTGCCGGATCGCGTCCGGCTCGTCGAGAATGATCAGCGTCGACGGTGAGAGGTATTCATGAAGACGATTCGTCGGGCTATCCCCGTCGCCCCGGGCGCGATAGAGGTCCGGCACAATAACGGCTATCAAAAGATCCTTGATCGATCGTTGGGAGAGGGGATCGAACTGCCGGAGCGACTCAACGGCGTCACCGGAAAACTCCATCCTGATCGGGGCTTCGCTGCCGAACGGGAAGACGTCGATGATCCCTCCCCGCAAGGCGTAGTCGCCATGCACCTCGACGAAATCCTTTCGCTCAAACCCCAGGCGGTGCAGCGCCGAGCGGACATCGTCCAGCTCCATCGCTGCACCCGCTTCAACGGTCAGGGTGTCGACACGGACCGCTTCGGGGGAGGGAACAGGAGTGATTAATCCATGCGGATGGGTAACCAGCACCAGGCCGGGATCGAGAGCGGCTGCGCGAAGCGCCTGGATATCCGCCGCATCTCGGGACGGATCGTTTCCCCGCGCATGCGCACCGGAGAAGAGGACGGACACCGACTGCGACAGGACGGCGCTCACGTCGTCCTTCAATCGTTCGGCCGCATCGTGATCGCGTCCGACTACCAGGATCCCCCTGCCGGTCTCTTCACGCAGTGCTGCGATCAGGAGAGCAAGCATCGACCCCGCGACCCCGGCAACTCTCTGCGGCGAACCCGGCGAGGAAGATGTGCCGATCGCCTGGAGAAGAGTACGGAAGGCTTCGGTCTCCCGAACGATTTCTTTGAGCTGTGCAAGCATGTGATTCGCACCGACCTGTTACGTTGCGCCCTTGGTGTTGCGAAGCGCCTCGCGGACGAACCCGTCTGCCTGTCTGAGCCGCCTCTTCGCCGCGCCGACGGTTGCACCGGTCAGAATCATCACGATCGCCGTCTTCACGTGACCGCCGGCGGCCGCGAGTGTACGTTCTGCCGTAGGATAGTCGGCGCCGGTCGCCATCATGACGATCCTCCGGGAACGCTCGACGAGTTTCTTGTTCGTCAGCTGAAGGTCGACCATCATATTCTCGAAGACCTTTCCCATCTTGACCATCGCCGTGGTCGTAATCATGTTGAGGACAAGTTTTTGTGCGGTGCCCGATTTCATCCTTGTTGACCCCATGAGAATCTCAGGGCCGACCTCGGGACAGATGGCGACATCAACGTCGATATCGAACTCGGATCGGGGGTTCGTCGTAATGTAAAGCGTCTTCGCCCCGAGTGAACGGGCGAATCCCACCGCCGCGACGACATAGGGCGTCCTCCGGCTTGCCGCGATCCCGCACACGACATCGCGTTTCGCGAGTTTGAGTTTGCGGAGATCAGCGGACGCCTTTGCAGCATTGTCTTCTGCGCCTTCGCGCGATTTGAACACTGCCGACTTGCCGCCGGCGATGAGGCCGACGACGAGTCCTGCATCGACACCGAAAGTGGGGGGGCATTCTGATGCGTCGAGGACGCCGAGCCGGCCGCTGGTTCCGGCGCCGACGTAGATCAATCTTCCACCTCGTTTAAATGCACCGACAACGATGTCAACAGCGCGGGCGATGTACGGGATTTCCCGTTCGACGGCGACCGGCACGAGCTTGTCCTGTGCGTTCATCAGGCGGAGGACCTGATCGATGGAGAGCATATCCAGATCGCGCGACACGGGGTTGCGCTGCTCGGTGAGGAGCATCGCGAGGGAACGAGAGAGTTCTTCAGGCATGTGCAATAACGGATATAGAGGATCGGGCGTCGCCGCTACCGTGGTACAATAATAACCTTCTTCTCATCCAAATACCCGGAGCCGGGAAAAATGCCGGAGAGACTCCCGACCATGGGTCGAATGTCCGGGTATCGCACCTTCGCCCGCTTCACCTCCTCCTCCAGCTCTCCCCCCTTCATCGCCAGCAACAGTGGAGTGCGAACCGCTTCTTTGCTCCCCCCAATGTCAATCTCCACTGTCATCCGGTTCACATGGTCGAGAAGCTTCGTCGTCCACTTGAGAAGATCCAATAGCGGCGCCACTGCCCGGGCAACAATAATCTGGTACGTGCCCTTCTCCCTGCTGTGCAACTCTTCCGCCCTCGCTGCAATAACCCGCGCATTCGGCAACGCGAGCTTTCTCACGATCAACTCGACGGCACGTGCCTTCTTCTGAATAGAATCAACGAGACATACGGAAGTGTCGGGTCGGACTATCGCAAGCGGGATCCCGGGCAGCCCACCGCCGGTCCCGAGATCCAACACCTTCGCACCGACCGGAAATCTGATGACGGCTGTGAGCGCGAGAGCGTGCAGAATATGCCCGCGCCAGACGTTCTCCTCGTCCTTCCGAGAAATGAGATTGACACCCTTGTTTGCTTCCAGCAGCGCATCAGCATACCCGGCAAGCAAATCCCATTGGGCGTCAGTCAGACTAATGCCTGAGCGTCGGACGGCTTCCCGTATGTCGACATCTGGAGGGATGGGAGACACTATCGGCGATGTTTCACGTGGAACATTACCTCATGATCGCAATCATCAGTACTGACACGTCCGACGGCGTTACTCCACTTATCCTCGATGCCTGTCCGATCGACGCGGGGCGGACTTTGGACAGCTTCTCCCTCCCTTCCTTCGAGAGCGAAGACAAGGAGTGATAATCAAACCACTCAGGAATCTTCATCCCCTCGCTCTTGTGGAATTGACGGACGTCTTCCTCCTGACGCTTCAAGTAGCCCTCGTACTTGATCTCCGTCTCGACCTGTAGCGCCGCCTCACGATCGCTCAACAACACCATCAACGCTTCATCACTCTTCACTGAGGGAGAAGCCAGGATCATCGCCAACGACACCTCGGGTCGACGGAGAAGCTGTTGCCCCTGCTCAACCGAACCGTTTCCCTCTGCAAGCAGCTCTCTTACCGGGATGCGAATCGACCGCAACGCTTCGATCCCTGCGCGTACTCTTCCCTCTTTCTCCAGAAGCCGGTCGATCGCCGAACCCGGGATCAACCCGAGAGCGTGCCCCCGTCTCATCAATCGACTGTCCGCGTTGTCCTGCCTCAGCAGAAGACGATACTCCGCGCGGGATGTAAACATGCGGTACGGCTCGTCGGTACTCTTGTTGATCAGATCGTCGATGAGCACACCGATGTAGGAGTCGCTCCTCTCCATGGTGAACTCCGGCAGCCCCTTGACCTTGCACGCTGCATTGATCCCGGCAATCAAGCCTTGCGCCGCGGCTTCTTCGTAGCCGCTCGTGCCATTGATTTGACCGGCGAAGAAAAGTCCGCCCACACGTTTCGTCTCCAGCGTATGCCGCACCTGATGGGGAGGAAAGAAGTCGTACTCCACAGCATATCCGGGTCGAATCATCCTCACCTGCTCGAGACCTGCGACCGTCACGATCGCCGCGCGCTGGACATCCTCAGGCAGGCTTGTGGAGAACCCGTTCACGTAAATGATGTCCGAGTCATATCCTTCCTGTTCGAGAAAGAGTTGATGACGCTCACGATCAGCAAATCGATTCAGCTTGTCTTCGATCGAAGGACAGTACCGCGGTCCGATTCCTTTGATCCGACCGGTGAACATCGGCGAGCGATCGAACCCTTTTCGGAGTTCAGCATGAGTTCGTTGATTTGTGTACGTGAGGTACATCGGGATCTGACGGTTCTCGATCCGTTTGTTCTGGAAAGAGAACGGGACTGGCTCATCGTCAGGCGGCTGAAGCTCGGTCTTCGAGAAGTCGATCGTTGTGCGGTCAAGTCGCGGCGGCGTCCCGGTCTTCAATCTCCCCACTTCAAAACCGAGCGTTCGCAAATGATCGGAGAGTCCGCTTGAGGCGGGCTCATTGTATCGTCCGCCCACGTTCGACCGCTCACCCACATGCATGAGTCCGTTGAGGAATGTCCCGCTGCAGAGAACGATGCACCGGCAAGCGATTTCCTGGCCTGTCGTCGTGATCAATCCCGAGACTTGACCGTCCTTGATCACCGGCCCCGCCATCGATTCGGCGAGGACGGTGAGACCATCCTGGGCCAGGAGTCTCCGCTTCGCCTCCCTGCTGTACCATTCCCTGTCGCTCTGGCATCGGGGGGACCAGACAGCCGGCCCCTTCGAAGTGTTCAGCATCCGGAAGTGGATCCCCGTCGCATCGGCGATCTTTCCCATCTCACCACCAAGCGCATCGATCTCCCGGACAAGCTGTCCCTTGGCCGTTCCGCCGATTGCCGGGTTGCAGGACATCCGTCCGACAGCGTTCACGTCCATAGTAAGGAGGACGGTCTCGCACCCCATTCTTGCTGCAGCCAACGACGCCTCAATGCCGGCGTGCCCGCCACCCACGACCACCACGTCCACCTTCACGCTGCACCCTCATGTTTCACGTGGAACAATTCACTTTCCAATGCAAAAACGGCTGAAAATCGAGTTAAGAATGTCCTCAGAGGTAATCTCCCCCGTGATCTCTCCCAGGTAGCCTGCCGCCTCGCGTATATCGATTGCCGCCATTTCGTTCGACTGGTATTTCTCCCAGTTTGAACAGGCTTGATCCAGAATTGCTGCAGCCTTGTTGAACGCCTCAAAGTGTCTTCTGTTGATGAGAAGGACCGGTTCTCTGGCGATACTTTCTCCATCAGCGACCAAGCGGCAAAGTGCACGTTCGAGTTCGTCCAATCCCCAGCCGGTCTTCGCTGAAATAGGGATCGTCTCAATGGTTGACGGACCAGCTCCAAGCGCTCGGGCGCGCCTTTCGTCGTCCAGCAGGTCGCACTTGTTGAGGACGCGGACTGCAGTTTGCGATCCGGAGAGGCCCTGCAAGAATTCCTGGTACTCGCGTTCCTCGATCGGGTCAGCAGGATCCTCGACCACCAGAACAACATCAGCTCCGGCTTTGGCTCTTAGAGTTCTCTCCACACCCTCACGCTCGATGGGGTCGACCGTACGACGGATGCCAGCCGTATCTGAGAGTCGGAACAGAAATCCTTTCAGCTCGACAGCTTCCTCAAGCGTATCGCGGGTCGTCCCTGGAATCGGAGTAACGATCGCACGCGACTCGCGGAGAAGAGCGTTGAACAGCGAGGACTTGCCGGCGTTGGGTTTCCCGGTCAGGACCACGCTCAACCCTTCACGGATCTTTTTTCCTTCGGTGTAGGTGTTCCCGAGCCTGCAAATCTCCGACGTGGCTTCCTGAAGTCGACGGCGTGTTTCCTCAGAACCGACCAGCTCCAACGACTCTTCGGCGAAGTCGAGTTCGAGCTCCAATAACGCACATAAGTCAACAAGGCTTCGCCGCAACTCCCCGACGGCATGACCGAGCTTCCCCTCCAACTGCGCCACCGCCACCCTCGCCGAAGCCTCGCTCTGCACACTCACCATCTCCATCACCGCCTCCGCCTGCGAGAGATCCATCTTACCGTTCAGGAACGCCCGACGCGTGAACTCCCCCGGCATCGCCAGCCGCGCACCGGCTTCGCATACCATCCCCAGGATCCTCTCCACAATCAGCGGCCCACCATGACAACTGATCTCGACGACATCCTCTCCGGTGTACGACCGCGGCCCACGAAAGATGGTGGCCATGACTTCATCGATCACACACCCCGCCTCGTCAACAATCGTCCCGTGTAATGCCGTCTGCGTGTGCGCTTCGCCAAGCGGCACTCTCCCCCGGAAACACTTTGCGCTAATCCCAATTGCGCAGCGCCCCGATATGCGTATCACAGCAATTGCCGCTGGTCCGGCCGCGGTGGCAACTGCAGCGATTGTGTCGTCATTCCGAACCAATGGTAACACCCTTCACACACGTCGAAATACTACAAATTTCGCGAGAGCAACGCAAAACTGAAACAAAAAAGGGGCAAACGGGGCCCCTTTTTGAATTTCTCATATGCCCGGCCATGTCAGACTTAAGAGTCTGTCATGCAAGTCTGTCAAACAAGTCAGACTACTTTAACAGACTTGATAGTCTGACTTCGACAGACCCGGCCACTCACCTCTTCAACTTCGGCAAATCCTTCGTTATCCGCCCCATCACGCCCCCCTGCTTCTTCTTCGGCTCGACCTTCCTCAACGGCTGGTCCTTCGCGCCCCGGTTCATCCACAACCGTTGCCCGATACTCAGAACGTTGAAGGTGAAGTAGTACAGGTTCAAACCTGCGGGTAACGAGT
>DATJPR010000012.1:0-3063 GCA_035506295.1 Bacteroidota bacterium
ATCAGAATCGCCGAGGACTTCATCAAACCGAGCCGATCACGGTTCACAAGCCCTCGCGTCGATTCGGTGAGCGGACAGTGAAGCGTGACGATATCGCTCTGTCGAAAGAGCTCGTCGAGGTCGAGGGAAACGACGCCCTCGGGAGGTACCTCATCCGCGCGGACCGGTTCGTAGGCGATCACCCGCATCCCAAAGGCCAGGCCGAGTCTTCCTACCGCCCGGCCGATTCGTCCGTACCCCACGATCCCGAGTGTCAGTCCTGCAAGCTCTACCAGATTCGTTTCCCAGAAGGACCAGTCCCTCGAAGAAGACCATTTCCCATTCCGGACGGCATCCGTGTGGTATCCGATGCCTGACATGAGGTTCAGGACATGGCCGAACACCATCTGGGCGACAGATTCCGTGGCGTAGGAAGGAACGTTCGTGACCACGATGCCCTTCCTGGCAGCCGCCTCGACGTCAATGTTGTTGTATCCAGTGGCGAGAACCCCAACGTAACGCAGAGAAGGCAGCTTCTCGATGCAGGCTCGGTCGAGCCGGGTCTTGTTCGCCAGAACGATTTCCGCGCCGGTACACCTTTCGACCACGTCCTCAGGCTTCGTGCGGTCAAAGAGTGAACACTCTCCCAACCGCCTCAACGCATCCCAGCTGAGATCCCCAGGATTGAGGGGATGGCCGTCGAGGACGACAATTTTCATTTTAGAACATTCCCATGGGCGAAACTGGGGCGTGAGGTTCGATGTACATGCGCCTGATGTGAGGATCACAATAGAAAAGATCTTCGTCGACCCTGAACGCCTGAGGATCGACGCCTGTCCCGAGAGACAGCGATTGCCAGGACGCGGTCGGAACGATGCGTCTGCGCCATCCGTTCCCCGCAGTGACCTCCACCGGCATGGCGAAGCCGGACACGGATCCATTCCACCTGAAGCGCAAAAAGATCGAGTCCCCTCGTTCTATCACGAATGCATCGAACCGTGGAAGCGCCGCGTGACGGAAGTACTGATCGAAAAACGGACCGTAATCCTTGCCGGAGGCCGTGGACACGTAGGAGACAATCGAGTCGTAGGATATCGTCCTGTACTGGAATCGACGTTGCATTCCCCGAAGGATCGCAAACCAGAGAGAGTCGTTGTTCAACGAACTGCGAAGCGTGTTCAGGACGAGTTGCCCCTTGTCGTACATGTCGCCGGATCCCTCGTTATTGAGTCCGTACTTCCCCTGGATGGGAGCGGTGTTCCGCACATTTTGCTTCTTGGCGTTGATGTAGCGCAGAGAGGCCTCCCTCCCGAGCTGCTTTTCCACATACAGCGCCTCGGCATACGCGCCGAAACTCTCATGGATCCACATGTCGGCCATGTCGGCAGCGGTGACGCTGTTGCCCCACCACTCGTGAGCGCTCTCGTGGACGATGATGAAATCAAACGTCAGTCCTTCCGCGGACGACGCCGAGCCGCGGTATCCGTTGACATAGCCGTTCCCGTATGCCACGCAACTCTGGTGTTCCATCCCGTTGTGGGGCGCGTCGACCAGCTTGTAGCCGTCGCGGACAAACGGGTACGGCCCGAAATAATACTCGAAGGCGCTCAGCATCGACTTCACCTGGACGAACTGACGCCGCGCGCGGTCGAGGTTCTGCGGGAGTACATAGTAGTCCAGGGTGAGCGTATCGTGATCGACGAACGTGTCCGAGAAGTGGGCGAATTTGCCGACGTTGACCGTCACACAATAGTTGTTGATCGGATAGCTGACGAACCAATCGTAGCGCGACCATCCGTCCGGCTCCGCCGTCTTTGACCGGAGGCGCCCGTTCGAGACGTCCTCCAGACCGGGAGGAACAGTGATGCTGATCAACATGCTGTCCGGCTCGTCCGCGGGGTGATCTTTGTTCGGCCACCAGAGGCTTGCGCCGGTCCCTTCGCACGTCACCGCGACCCAGGGATTGCCGGTACTATCCTTCGTCCAGATGAAGCCGCCGTCCCACGGTGGGCGCCGCGCGACGACCGGCTTTCCGTCGTACCAGATCGTGAGCGAGCGGTGCTCGCCGGTCCTCATCGGGATCGGCGAGGTCACGAACATCGCGTTCCCGTCGCGGCGCACCGAGCACCGGGACTTCCCATCAAGAACGATGCTGTCGACCTCCATATTCTTGAAGAGGTCCACCTGCAGCGTCGTGCAGTCGTTCAAGACGTTGAACCGGATTTCGTTTGAGCCCGAAATGCTGTCTGAAGAGGGATCGATGCGTACGTTCAGGTGATAGTAGGTGACATCATAGCACCATCGAAAGGCGGTCCAGCCGCCACGAAGAGAGTCAGCGTGAGTAAAAGCCCTTTCTTCCGGCTGCGCGATTGCCCGCACGCACCCCATGACAAGGAGGATAAGACCGAGGGAATGCTTCATTCCATTGTGCATAGATCGTCACGCCCGGATGACGAAGAGTTCTTCCTGCGGACTTGACAGGTACTTTGCACCGGTGGAAGTAACCTGCACCATTTCTTCAATGGTAACGACTCCGTACTCCGGGACAGTGAGGCGCGGTTCCAACGTGAACACCATTCCCTCTTCCAGAGGTTCGAACGGTTTCTGCGCGTACTTTTCCCATGCGGGCCCGAGGAGCGCCGTCCCATCGTGCGCAAATCTGCCGACCTGATGCCCCAGGGCATGAGGGAATTCCTCATAGCCCGCCTGAACGATCACCGAACGCGACACGGCATCGATGTCGACTCCCTTGACGCCTGGACGCATCTGTTTTCTTGCGTCCTCGATCGACTTCCGTATCGTTTGAAATCCTTTCGTCACGGGCGACGGCACTTCCTTCTCGCCGCGTCTGCTGACATACCAGGTCCTCTGGAGGTCGGAACAGTATCCTTTGACGCGGAGGCCAAAATCCATGTTGAGCACATGCCCTTCCTGCACAGGGCGATCGGTCGGACCATAGTGTGCTCCGGCGGTGTCCGGACCGGTGAACACCGACGGACACGTACCCTCATCCCAGGCGAAGCCGACGCCAAGGGCGCGGACGCGATCCTGCATGAACTTCGCGAGTTGCTTTTCCGAAATTCC
>DATJPR010000013.1:0-10835 GCA_035506295.1 Bacteroidota bacterium
CTCCCCCTTCGACTTGGGGGAGACCCCTGCGTACTATTCGTACTTCACCGACGTCCGGGGAGCGAATGAAGGCTTCGCCTCCTATTTCTTCCATACCGGCCCCGGGATTGTGATCGCCAGCTTCCGCGTTGAGCGGATGCCCGAAGAGAATCTCCGGATCCTCTCGCGTCTCACGGCATTGAGCGGAGAGGTTGCAGCCACGCCCAGATTTGTCTATGCCCACCTCATGAGCCCGCACGGTCCCTTCGGGTTCGATCGTGATGGATCGCTGATCCCGCTCATCAAACGCGGGCGGTGGAATTCACTCCCGGCGTATCTCAATCAGCTGATCGGGACGAACAGGCTTTTGCTCCCTGTCGTCGATACGATCCTCGCGCGATCATCCCGGGATCCCATCATTATCATTCAGGGTGATCATGGCTCGAGAATTATCCCCGGCGCGGAGAACCGCAACGAGGCACACACCATCTTCAATGCATACCATCTTCCGTCCGGGGGGGCGCGGCTTCTGACTCCTTCCATTTCGCCGGTCAATTCCTTCAGGGTTGTTCTCAAGTACTACTTCGACGAGGATGTCCCGCTGGCGGATGCCGGTGAACAGAATACGCGCTGATTCCGTTGACATTCGCCGGCGACTAACCTATATTCTGCGTAGTTTGTGCCGCGGTTCTACTTCCCAACACATCCCACCAGCCCATGCGCGGAACCTCATTGTTGCTGTGCCTCTCGGCGGCGGTGCCATTGTCGCTCCCGGGGCCCACTGTCGTCGCGTCTGGGGCGCTGAGCCCCAGGATCGCCAACTATGCCATTGCGGTGAACCTTGATACGGACAAGAAACTGCTCACGGCTCATGAGCGGATCACCTGGCATAATCCGGCAGATGTCGCTGTCGGCGATTTGCAGTTTCACCTCTATTTGAACGCGTTCCGGGGGCCATCATCGACACTTGCGAAGGAATCCGGCGGGCTGTTCCGCGGCGAAACGCTGAAGGAGGAGGATGCAGGCTGGGTCGAAATCGATTCGCTTCGGACCGCCGAGGGAGTGAACCTTCGCGAAGGATTGGAGTTCATCCAGCCCGATGATACCAATCATGCCGACCGGACGGTGGCGCGTGTGCCGTTGCCGCGCCCGGTCCCCCCGCACGGCACCATCGTCCTCGACCTGACCTTTCGATCGAAGCTCCCGCGCGTCGTCGAACGGTCGGGCTTCTGGAACGACTTCTTCTTCGTCGGGCAATGGTTTCCCAAACTCGGGGTCTTTGAAGTGCCTGGCCAGCGATTTGCGACGCGCCCCGGCTGGAATTGCCATCAATACCATGCGAACACCGAGTTCTATGCGGACTTCGGGGTTTACGATGTCGACATCACACTGCCTTCGAAGTTTATCGTCGGCTCGTCGGGTGCCCTCGTCCGTGAGGTGGAGCACGGCGACGGGACAAAGACCGTGAGTTGCCACGCGGAGGACATCCACGATTTCGCCTGGAGCGCTTCGCCGCGCTTCGTGGTTCTCACGAGTTCCTGGCACGGAGTCGCGATCAGGGCCCTTGTCCAGCCGGAGCACTTGAGTGCCGGGGCCCGGTATCTCGCATCGCTCAAAGGGGCCCTCCAATACTTCGACGACCACGTCGGTCCGTATCCCTACCCCACGTTCACCATCATTGATCCGCCGCACGGAGCAGAGGCAGCCGGTGGGATGGAATATCCTACGCTGGTCACGGTCGAGACGTTCAAGGTTGCCGAACCGTGCACGAGGTTTCCCGAGATCGTGACGGTTCATGAGTTCGGCCACAACTATTGGTATGGCATGGTGGCGAACAACGAATTCGAAGAGGGATGGATGGACGAGGGGATCAATCAGTACTATGAGATGCGGATCATGGACTACCTCTACGGATCGTCCACCTCGGCCGTCGCTGCCTGGGGGGTGAATATCGGGGACACGGAGTTCGATCGGTTCTCCTACACCAGCATGGACAATCCGTCGATTGCACCGATTTCGACGCCGACGTGGAAATTGCCGCGGCGCGGGGGTTCGGCGATAACCTATTTCAAGACCGCGACGGTAATGCAAACCCTCGATGGCCTGCTCGGTCGCGTGGTCATGGACTCCATCATGAAGACCTACTTCCAACGATGGAGATTCCGGCACCCCTGCAGGCGCGATTTTGTCGCGGTGTTCAATGAGCTTGCGCCGGCGTTGACCGACAAACGATACGGTCCGGATATGAATTGGTTCTTCCATGAGACGCTGGACAGCACGGGCATATGCGACTACGAGCTTACGGCGCTCTACTCCTTCCCCAACGAGGAACAGGATTTTTCAAAGGATCGATACACGACCGTTGTCCTCGCAAGCCGTCTCGGTGAGGTCGCCACGCCGGTGGAAATCGAAGTGACCTTCACCGATGGATCGACCGCCCGGCAACAGTGGTCGGGGCAGGAGCGATACACAAAATTGACGTTCACAAGTCCCACGCGTGCGGTGAACGCCGTTATCGATCCCGACCATCGCATCGCACTGGACGTCAATGTGCTGAACAACAGCCGTGTCCTCGACCCGTCATCATCAGTGGTGAACAGGTACTTCACGAAGGTTCTGTTCTGGGTTCAGAATCTCTTTCAAATGGCATCACTCTTCTGAGGTCTGAATGGCTATTGTCCGCTACCTTCTTGGGGGTTGTCGTACGAGCTTCACCCTGCGCGCGATTGCAGCGGTGGTCTACGTCGCTGTCGCTGTGATCGCCATTGTTCCGGCGGCGAGTTTTCGATCTTCCTTCGATGCTGCCCTGGGTGCGACGGTGGCGCGCGACGTGTTGAACAACGGATTCAGCTTCACCGTTGTCGGCGACCTTCTGCGGAACCACGGGAAGGAACTGTCGGCTTCTCTCGGGAGTCTTGTTCCGTCGCTTGCCCTCTGGCTGATCGTGAACCTGTTCTTCTCCGGGGGGGTGATCTTCGCAGCCGGAGCGGGGGAGTGCACGGTGCAGGAGTTCTTTCAGAAATGCGCGCGCTTCATGGGACGGCTGTTCCGGCTCATGCTCCTGATCGGCATCGTTGCGCTGCTGGCATTGCTGGGCGTGAGCATTGTCTTGAGTGTGGTGAATGAAGTGATCACGAACGGTGCACTGAGCGAGGACCCGGGCTTCTGGGCGTTCGGGGTGGACATCGCCGTCATCGCCATCGTGGCCCTGCTGGTCTTGCTTGTCGATGAATATGCGAAGATCGCGCTCGTCGTGGAAGACGAGCCATCGGCCTTGCGGGGATTGAGGGAGAGTCTGATTTTCCTCTGGTCATCGAAGCTTGCAGTCGTGGGACTGACGCTCTTGATCCTGGTCGTGTTCCTGGTCCTGACCGCCGTGTATCTCGGGGTCGCATCGGTTCTCGATTCATCTGCAATCCTTGCTGCGGGAGGACTCTTCGTGTTGCAGCAGCTCCTCGTGGCGTCGCGGGTTCTTCTGCGCATCGCCGGGTTCGGAGCAGAGACGGCACTCTATCAGGACAAGCGATGGGAGCAGCAGTACCGGCTCGGGCGTGGCGGCATGGGAGCCATCATCGACATTGACTAGGAACAGGCGATGGCATCACCCATAGAAACAATGAGAAAATATCTGCTCTCGGGCGTGTCGTATGCGATCCCGTTCGTCGCGTGCGGCGGCATCATGATCGCCATCGCGATCGGCTTCGCGCCCATGACGTCGTCCGGGCCGGACTTCTCCAACGCACCCTTCCTGAAGCTGATCCTGGACATCGGCACAGCCGCTTTTTCGTTCCTCGTTCCGGTCCTCGGTGGATATATCGCCTTCGGGATTGCCGACAGGCCGGGGCTGGTTGCCGGGTTCGTCGGCGGATATGTCGCCAATCAGGTGGGCGCCGGATTCCTCGGCGGCATCGTTGCGGGTCTGCTCGCGGGCACGATCGTGCGGCTCATCAAGAAGATCCGCATCCCGCGATACCTCAAACCGGTCATGCCGATCCTGGTGATTCCTGTTCTCTCATCTTTTGTCGTCGGCGTGATCATGTACAAGGTCATCGGCACGCCCATCCACGACGTGATGGCGACGCTCACCACCTGGCTTGGAGCGCTCGGGACAAGGAACAGCGTCCTTCTGGGTATCGCGCTCGGCGGGATGATCGCCTTTGACATGGGTGGGCCCGTGAACAAGGTCGCTTTTTTCTTCGGCGCCGCGATGATCAAGGAGGGGAACTATGCCGTCATGGGTGCCTGCGCCGCGGCCATCTGCATTCCGCCTATCGGGATGGGACTGGCGACCCTTCTCGGAGGGCGACTGTGGACCGACGAGGAACGGGAGGCGGGATATGCCGGCCTTGCGATGGGGATGATCGGCATCACGGAAGGCGCGATTCCCTTCGCTGCGGCGGATCCGATCCGTGTCATCCCGACGATCATGGTTGGGTCGATGGTTGGCGCCGTCATTGCCCTTCTGGGGGACGTCGGCGACCACGCGCCTCACGGAGGACCGATTGTCCTGCCGGTCATCGACAACAAGATCGTCTATTGTATCGCCATCATGATCGGATCGATTGTGGTCGCGGCGCTGATCAATGGACTGAAGTCGTTTTCCCTGCGGAGGAAAGGAACCACACGAGAATGAAGATTGTGGCAGTGACATCATGTCCCACCGGCATTGCGCACACATATATGGCCGCCGAGCAGCTTGAAAAGACGGCAAAGCGTCTTGGACACACCATCAAAGTGGAGACACAGGGATCCATGGGGATAGAGAACGAGCTGAGCGACGAAGATATCCGCTCCGCCGACGCCGTGATATTCGCGGCGGGGATCCCCGTGCGCAACCCCGAACGCTTCGCCGGATCCCGCATTCTCGAGGTCCCCGTGCAGGATGCCATAAAGAACCCCGCATCGGTCTTCGAACGGCTTGCACGGTAAGATCTCCTCGCATGGATCTCACATTTACATTCCCCTTGCCGGCCGGCCTGCACGCGCGTCCGGCATCAATGCTTCAAAAGGAAGCCGCGCGGTTCCTTTGCTCGGTGACGTTTGTCAACCGCTCAAAAAACTCGACGGCCGATGCCCGCAGCACTCTCGCGCTGCTGTCGACGCTCACCGCGAACGGCGACGAGTGCATCCTGCGCATTGAAGGAGAAGATGGGCAAAGTGCGTATGCGGCGTTGAAGGAGTTTATTGAACGAGTTCTTCCGCACGCAGACGATGGAGCACAAGCTGTGCCGCCGATTGTCGCGTCGGAGGCTGCGCGCCCACGAGCCCTGAAGGGCGCGGCGGCCCTCAGGGGCACTGCGGTAAGCCCGGGGATCGGTGTTGGACCGGCGTTCCACATCGGCGGCGCTTCACGGCCGCGGAAAAAGCAGGACGGAACGGTCGTATCGCCTTCGGAAGAAGTGCAACGGTTCGACCGGGCCGTCGAGAAAGTGCAGGCGGAGATCGCAGAGCAACTCAGAGCCGGCGCATCGAAAACCTCGAGTGCCATCCTTCAGGTTCATCGCTCGATCGCGACGGATCCCGTGTTAAGCGAGAGAGTGAAGGCGGGCATCACTACGAGAAAACAGTCCGCCGAAGATGCCCTGGCGTCGGTCTCCGGAGACTATGCGCAGACGCTGAACGGCGCTGACAGTCCGTATCTTCGCGAACGTGCCTTCGATGTGCAGGATGTCGCGGAACGGATCCTCTGTGCGCTTTCCGGTGCAACGGGCGAACCTCGGAGCGCATCACCCGCAGAACTCTCCGTTTGCATCGCCGAGCGGCTCTCCGCGCAGGAGCTTCTGGCACTCGGCAAGGAAAGGATCGCAGCACTGATACTCCAGCGTGGTGAGACGACATCACACGTTGTCATTCTCGCCCGGGCTCTTGGCATCCCCTGCGTAAGCGGTGTTCGCGGCGCGGAGCGACTCCTGGCCGGTCATCCCCTCATTGTGGACGCCTACCGGGGAATCATCTTTCAGGACCCGACGAAAGAAGTGGAGCGGTTCTACAAGGGCGAGCTGCGGATTCGGGCCGAGCAGAGTGAGAGGATGGTCCGGGACGCCGCGCGGCCAGGCACGAGCCGCGATGGTGCCCGTCTTGAAATCGGGGCGAACTGTGCGAGCCCGGAGGAAGTCCGCACGGCAGTGAAGAACGGCGCCGAAGGCGTCGGCGTGTTCCGGACGGAACTCGCGTTCGCCGATAGAGAGAATCCGCCGACGGAAGAAGAGCATCTGAAGCTGTATTTGGAGATTGTGGAAGCTGCAGAGGGGAGGCCGATAATATTCCGGACCTTCGACGTCGGCGGAGACAAACCGGTCAGGTGGCTGCCGCTTCCCGCGGAAGAGAACCCTTTCCTCGGATATCGCGCGGTACGGATGTACGAAGAATATGGGAGCGTGATCGACGCGCAGATCCGTGCGATTCTTCGGGCAGCGGCGCGGGGTCCCGTTCAGATCATGTTCCCGATGGTGGCATCGCCCGCGGAGGTTCATCAGCTCCGGGAACGGGTGCAACGATGTCAGGTTGCCCTGGCACGTGAGGGAATCAATCATCGTCCCGATGTCCCTGTCGGGATCATGATCGAGATCCCCAGCGCCGTCATGTTGATGGACCATCTTTGTGACGTGGTGGACTTTTTCAGCGTGGGATCAAACGATCTTGCCCAGTACCTCGCGGCCGCTGATCGGGGAAACGAGAAGGTCAGACATCTCTGTTCCGGCATCCAGCCCGCCCTGTTGAGGAGTTTCCAGCACGTTCTAGAAGAAGCGCACAAACGCGGCAAGTGGGTGGGTCTCTGTGGAGAGCTTGCGGGAGAAGAACGTGCGCTTCCATTGCTGCTCGGCCTTGGCTTCGATGAGCTGAGCGTCGGACCCCGGGGTATCCCGCGACTGAAAGCATGGTTGCGGTCAATGAACAAGTCGGAGTGCATCCCTTTGGCTCGGGCCGCCCTGCAAGCGCCGTCGGCCTCCGACGTGGAGCGGATCCTTCTGGAATTTGTCTCGCAGCCGGGCGCGGTTGAGCTGACCGAAAGCAATCTTGTCGTGCTCGCATCGAAGGCAACGACAAAGGATGAACTCCTTCGGGAGCTTCTCAGCATGCTGGACGACGGTGGTCGGATCGACAGTGTCGATGACGTGCTGGAAGCAGTCCTGCAGCGCGAAGACACATTCTCGACCGCAATGGAGCACGGAATGGCGCTTCCGCACTGCAAGTCGGCCCATGTCCTTGTGCCGTCGATCGCCGTGGCCCGACTGTCGACAACCTGCCAATGGTCCGACGGAGAAGCCGGCGTGCGGCTTGTTCTTCTGATCACCATTCCGGAACGCAGTGCGGCAAGCGCCCATCTGAAGATCATCGCCACCCTGGCGCGGCGTCTTATGCATGAAGAATTCCGCGAAGCCCTCCTGCAGGCATCGACCCGCGAAACCGTGGTGGAACTTATCCTGCGCGAGGCCGGCTCCCACGCCGCGCTTCCTCACTGATCGCGCATGGGTCACATGCACCAACCGGGCAGAGGAGTACCTTGTTGAATCTGAACGATGATCGTCGAACCGTTCTCACACTCGACGCCGGGGGGACCAATTTCGTTTTCTCCGCAATGCGCGGCAACCGGGAGGTCCTCGACGAGATTACGCTTCCGTCGCATGCCGACCGACTGGACGCCTGCATTGGATCCCTGCTCGAAGGGTTCTCGCGCATCCTCGCGAAGCTGAATTCCCAGCCCGTGGCGATCAGTTTTGCGTTCCCCGGCCCCGCGGATTATCCCAGGGGGATCATCGGAGACCTGGGAAACCTCCCGGCGTTTCGCGGCGGCGTGGCCCTCGGGCCGCTCCTCGAGGAGAAATTCCATCTTCCCGTGTTCATCAACAACGACGGCGACTTGTACGCGTATGGCGAGGCGATCGACGGGTTCCTCCCTCGCATCAACGCCATGCTCGAATCCGCCGGAAGCCCTAAACGCTACAAGAACCTTCTCGGGATCACCCTCGGAACGGGGATAGGGGCCGGCATTGTCCGTGACGGCGCACTCTATCTCGGCGACAACTCCATCGGTGCCGAGATCTGGCTCCTGCGCAACAAGATGATGCCGCAGTCGAACGTCGAGGAGCATGCAAGCATCCGCGCCTTGCGGCGGATCTATGCCCGGGAAGCCGCGATCCCGGTTGACGATGCGCCCTCGCCGAAGGAGATGTTCGACATTTGTCAGGGCACACTTGCAGGAAACACGGCGGCCGCGGAGAAGGCATTCCAGGAAATGGGTGAAGCCGTCGGCGATGCGCTGGCAAATGCCGCCACGCTGGTCGACGGGATGATCGTCATCGGCGGGGGTCTTGCGGGTGCAGCGGGAATCTTCCTCCCGTATGTCGTCCGGGAAATGAACGGCATGTTCACGAGGCCTGATGGGACACAGATCCGGCGGCTTGTGGCGCACGTGTATAATTTAGAGGATCGCACCGACCTCGAGAGATTCCTTCTCGGCAGCAAGAGAGAAATCTCCGTCATCGGATCTGGAAGGAAAATCCAGTATGATCCGGAGATGAGGATCGGCGTAGGCATCTCCAGGATCGGGACGAGCAAGGCGATCTCCATCGGGGCCTACGCATTCGCCCTCCACTCATTGGATCGCCGCGTCTGAACGGGTAGCTGGCGGAAAGAAAGGAGACTCCATGAAACAGAGCTCACCCTCCAACAATGAGATTGCGGGACTCCTGAGGGAAATCGCCGGCATGCTGCAGGCGAAAGGGGAGAATATCTACCGGCTCAACAGTTATCGTAGCGCGGCGCGCGCGGTGGAGAATTCCTCTCTCAAGATTGCGGCGATCGCACGGACGGATGGCGTTGAAGGGATTCGCAGGGTGAAAGGGATCGGTGACAAGATCGGCGGACTTGTCGAAGAATTTGTCCGCCACGGCAAGGTGGAGTTGCGAGAGTCGTTGGCCAGGGATCTTTCAAAGGATCAGCTCAAGGAGATTGCGGAAGAGCAGAAGAAAAGTGAGCACGGACCCGCAACCCTCGCTCTTCCGGTCAAGGACATTCTGGAAATTGACCGGGAGTACCGCGAGAAGGCAAAAGCCGGCGTGCTCAAGAAGATTGCTCCCCGCCTTCAGAACCCGGAGAAAAAGCAGTGGCTGCCGGTGATGGTCAAAAAATCCGGCAGCGTGAAATTCACGGTGATGTTCTCCAACACCGCCACCGCGCACCAGCTCGGGAAAACCGACGATTGGGTCGTCGTGTACTATGAGAGCGCAAAGGGAGAGGGGCAATGCACGGTGGTGACGGAGCAGAAGGGGAAGCGAAAAGGGGAGCGTGTGGTGCGGGGAAGAGAGGATGAATAACGCCGGGGAGCGCCATGGCGCTCCCCGGACAGGTATGGTCAGCGGGCGATCCGCACATCCTGGGCTGCGCGTTTCAATGCATCCCCCAGGTCCTGAAGCTCGAATTGCAGATCGCGGAGCCCTTCCGCAACCTGCGCCATTTGTCCGGGCGCCAGGGAGCCTGACCCGACCGATTCTGCGGCCACGCCGAGCGATTCGGCCGCGCGGTTCACTTCCAGGTATTGGGTTTGTAGGGAACGCAGGACATCGTCAAGTGTGGGACTCATAAGGGTTGTTCTCTTGTTCGTGGGTACGGAATACCGTCGGTCTCTCTAAGACCCTTCGATATTTCTAGCTCTTCAATAAGCTGCCTAGCTTTCTAAGTCAATAATAAGGTTTTACTTTATATATGTCAAGTCTCCAAACAGGCCATTTTCGAGATAATTCCAGCGGGAAGGCCATGGTGTTCTTCCAACGTCTGTCCATGTTTTTCCGGCCACAACGATCCTTCCATTGATGCGAGGCGGAGTATGAAACAGACTGTTCTCCTTGTTGCGGTCACTCTTCTCCTCTGGGGTTGCCAAAAAGATCAGTCGGTCAGCTACCAGAAGCAGATCCAACCCATCCTTGATCAACATTGTGTAAAGTGCCACGCGGGTACGCGACCGAGCGGCAAGATCGACCTCACGTCGTATGCGAACCTGATGACCACCCGGGCAAAGGTGTCGGGCAAGCAGCCGCTCATCGTGCCGGGGAGTCCGACGGAGAGCAGGCTCTATGTCCTCTGCGCCACCTCCCAGGCGCACTTCCGCATGCCGCCGGATACGTCGAATGTGACGCCGCTGCCGACAGAAGAATTGAAAACCTTGATGCGCTGGATCTCGCAGGGGGCAAAGGATAATTGAACCGGTGTCGTGCAGGGTTTCATCCGCGCGACCGACGGGGCGAGTCATCAGTCGGAACTTCCCGTGAGGCGGAGGGGTTTAAGTCGGGGGATTTGCAGCAACGCAGGGGACCTCCACGTGGTGAAGAGGGAGACGCATGGCAAAGAAGATCGGTGTGATCGGTTCAGGAAGTGTCGGGCAGACGCTGACGAACGGTTTTGTGAAGCACGGGTATGAAGTGGTGATCGGGTCGAACAACCCCGCGTCGCGCGAAGCGCTGAAAGCCAAGATCAAGGGACCGGCGCGCATCGGCTCATTTGAAGAGGCCGCGAAGTTCGGAGAGATTGTCGTTCTCGCCGTCAAGGGCCTGGCCGCCGAGCCCACGGTGAAGGCGCTGGGTGCCGCCCAACTGAAGGGAAAGACCGTCATCGATGTCACAAACCCGATTGCCGACGCGCCTCCGGTTCATGGCGTCATCTCCTTCTTCACGAAAGCCGACGAATCGCTCATGGAGCGGCTGCAGCGGGCGGTGCCCGAGGCACGATTTGTGAAGGCGTTCAACAGCGTTGGAAACGGCCTTATGGTGAACCCCGAGCTTCCCGGAGGAAAACCATCGATGTTCATTTGCGGCAACGACAAAGACGCGAAGGACGATGTGAAGACGATTCTTGCCCAG
>DATJPR010000014.1:0-28361 GCA_035506295.1 Bacteroidota bacterium
CAGCGCCTCGAGGACCGTCGGCACAAAACCGATCTTCCCTTTCCACTCAGGGGTTTCGCCGCCGGGGTCGACGGTTGTCACCAATGTCATGTCCGTCCTCTTCCCCCATTCGTCCAGTTCACGTTTGTAGACCAGGTCGGCCACAGATCGTGCGCCATAGAGGACGGTGACGTCGTTGAACCGCGCCCGCAGGTCGAGGACATTCCAGATCACGGAACGAAGCGGAGGCAGAGCGATCCCGCCGGCCACGAACAGGATGTTTTTCCCCTGCCAATCTTCGAGCGGGAAGATGTTGCCGTATGGGCCCCGGAATCCCACGATTGAACCTTCCTCCTGACGCGCGAGCGCCGAGGTCACGCGCCCGACCTGGCGAAACGTGCACTCGATGTAGTCAGGTCTGGTGGGCGATGAGGCGATGCAGAATGTTGCTTCGCCTTCTCCGAAGACAGAATACTCACCGAACTGCCCTGCTTTGAATGAAAATCGATCCGCATCGCCGTCGCTCGCAAATTTCAATCTGAATGTCCGCACGCCCGGAGCTTCGTCCACTACGGCGTCGATGCGCATCACATACGGAAGATAGGTGTTCGGCGTACTCATTGTGCACCCTTGACGGCAAGTCGTGTCGCTGCTTCTCTGATCTGTTCTTTCAGGTTCATATCTGCCGGGCACGCCCGTGAACATCGCCCGCACCCAACGCATCCCGGGAAACCCAGGCGTTCGGGTTCATACGAAAACTTATGCATCATCCGTTGACGCCAGCGATCGCTTTGCGTCGGCCGGGGGTTGTGGCCTGACGTATGAAGCGTGAAAAGGGCAAACGCGCACGAATCCCAGCACCGGAGACGCTCCCCGTTTGAGGCCGTTCCCTCATCTTCGATATCAAAACATGAGCACACAGGACAGACGTACGCGCATGCGCCACATCCGAGACAGCGCAACGAGGCTTCGTTCCAGAAGGGATGATCAAATGACTTTTTAAGCTCGCCCTCAAGACCATTGAGTTCCTCGACGAGCTCGACCACAGCCAGGTACTTCGCCTTCTCGATCACGTCCCCCTTCTCGAGTAAGGTTGCATGAAAGCCCAGAAGCTTCTCCCCTCGGTCCGTAAGGCATTCAATGCTATACCTTCCATCTCCGATTGCGGTTAGAAGTATATCGCTTCCCTTGGTGTCTCCCGGTCCTCCGCCGACAGAAGTACAGAAGCAATCTGCATCGGATTCGGAACAACTCATGCTGATCACCGTGAGCGCGTCTCGCCGGTTCCCCACGAATGCATCCGGGATCTCGGCCGCGAAGAACTCCACCAGCCTCTTGAATCCAGCCGCGTCGCAAGGCCTGGTGCCGAACACGACTCGTTCGGGCACATGACTAACCGACGGATCGTCAACCCGGACGCCATCAGGCGTTCGCTCGTAGGACAGCAACCGTTCTGCTCTCGGAAAGAGAAGGCTCTTGGCGGACTCGATGGTCGGCTGAGGATCAAGGGCAATTTGATCGACACCGGTGATTCTGGATAGGAAGAGCTTTCCGTCGATCTTTCGGGGGGCAAACAGTTCCGACCCGCCCGACATGACGGATGTCAGGAGCGTGAGAAGGTTCTGATGAGAAATGAATGTCGCTGGCGTGTTCATTGGATGAACGATTCCTTGTCTTCCGTCTTGAAGGAAGAAAGCGCGGCGGGGGCATCGCACTTCATCCCTGCCTGATACCCGAACTCCCGTTCCGTTGCCTGTGTTGCCACCACGGTCAGAAGTCCAATCGGGATTCCGACAGGACACGCGGTCGTGCATGCTCCGCATTGGACGCACCTTCCCGCCATATGCATTGCCCGGTTGAAATGCCATTCCACGATCCCGATTCCATGCGCGGCGACGCATACCCACTGAGGTTGATTATCGTCGGTGATGCACCGATCGCAATAGCAGAGAGGACAGGCGGCACGACACGCATAGCATTTGAAGCAGCGCGAGAGTTCATCATCCCAGAATGATCGTCTCTCGTTGACCGACATTCCGGCAAGCGAATCCATAATTCGTCTTGTCGGAGGCGGCAACTCCGGAGGATGGCCTGCGGCGAATGCTTCCAGGGAGGACGCGTCGGTCAAGGATCTCACACCGGCTTCATCGACAGCAAGCACGACAACTGTGCCGGCAGACAGCTGGTGCTCCGCGATGAGTTGAATGATGGAACGGACAACGGGAGGCCTCGCAACGATCGCCGCCTTCCCCATCTTCCCAATCTCGGGTTTGGCCAGGTACACTGCGAGGTTCGCTTTGCATCGCTCGTCGAACACCAGGGAAGACACGCCGTCGGCCTCTCTGACAAACACGGGGCGCACTCGTCGTGATGTCCCCTCGCCATACCCGACCACCACATTGACGGTCCCGGCAGCCAGGAGATCCGCCGCTGCTTGTTTCAACGATTCCACCATCAGGCCACCCCCTTCCGGCGCAGCTCCGTGTACTCCGTCGCCGGACCAAGCTCGCGGATTTCACGAACGGTGGTGTTAACGATTTCGGCCCATTTTGCACCTTCGGCGGCGGAGACCCAGGAAAATTTCACCCGGCGGACATCGAACCCGAGAAAGTCCATCATGTGCCGGAAGACGATCCAGCGCCTTCGCGCGTGGAAATTGCCTGAAGTGTAGTGGCAATCGTTCGGATGGCATCCGGAGATCAGCACGCCGTCGGCCCCCCGCTCAAAAGCCTTCAGGACGAGATTATAGTCGATGCGTCCCGTGCACGGAAAGCGCATGATGCGCACGTTGGATGCGTACTTGATTCTGCTCGTCCCGGTCAGATCTGCTCCGGCATAGGTGCACCAGTTGCAGACAAACGCGACGATCTTCGGTTCGAAGGTGGTTTCCATAATCAGGCAAAGAGATCCATCACTTGCGCGTACATTTGTTCATGCGTATATCCCTGAAGGTCGATGGATTTCGACCGGCAGAAGGCCACGCACGTGCCGCATCCCTGACAGAGACCCGGGTTGACGCGTGCGACGGTTTTTAGCAATTTCCCGTCACGGGATTTGATCTCCTCTTTCTCGATCGCGTTGTACGGGCACGCGGTCTGACAGGTGAAGCAGCCGACACAGGTGGAGAACATCGGCGGGGCGGTCCGATTGACTACCGCGATCACCGGTTCACGGGTGAGTTCTTCATTCGAAAACAAACCGACCACTTTGCTCGCCGCGGCGGATGCCTGACCTACCGATTCCGGGATATCCTTCGGCGCCTGGCAGGCGCCCGCGAGGAAGATCCCTGCAGTGTTGGTTTCCACGGGGCGCAATTTGGGATGCGCTTCGGAGAAGAAATGATGAGCATCATAGCTGACATGCAGCCGTTGCGCCAGCTCTTCTGCGCCGGGGTTCGAGATGCTTGCGCTCGCCAGCACCACAAGATCGGCTTCGATTTCCACTTGCGTGCCCCCGAGTAGCGTGTCGGCTCCCTTGACGATGAGTTTCCCGTTGCGCTCATAGACGCGTGACACACGCCCTCTCACATAGCGGACGTCGTCTTCTTCAATGGCCCTTCGCACGAACTCGTCGTACCCCTTTCCCGCCGCCCGGATGTCCATATAGAAGACTGTTGCTTCGCCTTCGTGCACCTTGTGCTTGTACAACATTGCATGCTTCGCCGTGTACATGCAGCAGATCTTCGAACAGTACTCAATCCCCTTCGCCGGATCGCGCGAGCCGGCACAGGCGATGAACACGACACTTTTCGGCGTTGTGCCGTCCGACGGGCGCTTCACTTCGCCGAGCGTCGGGCCGGACGCGGAGAGGATCCGCTCGAACTGCAGACCGGTGATCACGTCTTTGTAGACGCCATATCCATATTCGGGGAAGAACGAAGGTTCCACGACGGTGAATCCGGTGGACACGACGACGGCGCCAACCTGCACTTCGACGATCTCATCCTTCTGGTCGAGCCTGATTGCTTCGGCAGGGCACTTCGTGACACAGAACTTGCATTTCCCTTTCAGGAAATACGAGCACCTGCTTCTGTCGATCACCGGCTTGTTCGGTACCGCCTGCGGGAACGGCACGTAGATCGCGCTGCGGAGGCCCAGATTGACGTTGAACTCGCTGGGGATCTTTTTGATGGGGCACGCATTCACGCATTCGCCGCATCCGGTGCAGAGATGCTCGTCGATACTCCGCGCCTTTTTCCGAATGCGTGCAGTGAAGTTGCCGATGAATCCCGACAGCTCCTCGACTTCAGCATACGTGTAGAGTGTAATATTCGGGTGTTGTGCGACCTCCACCATGCGCGGCGTGAGAATGCACTGGGAGCAGTCGAGCGTAGGAAACGTCTCCGAAAGCTGGGACATATGCCCGCCGATCGACGGTTCGCGCTCGACGAGAACGACCTTCCTGCCGCCGTTGGCTATGTCAAGTGCCGCCTGGATGCCGGCGATGCCGCCTCCGATCACGAGCGCGGTTCGCGTCACGGGGACCTTGATCGGAAAGAGAGGAGCGTTCCGTCGCACCTTGGCCACGAGCATCGAGACAATCGCAATGGCTTTCTCGGTGGTCGCTTCCCCCTTGGGGTGCACCCAGGAGCAATGCTCCCGCAGGTTGGCCATCTCGCACAGGAAGGGATTCAGGCCGGCCTCTGCACATGCGCGACGAAACGTGGGTTCGTGCATGCGCGGGGAACAGGCGGCAACGACAACCCCGGTGAGGTCCTTTTCTTTGATCGCCGATCGGATCAAGCTTTGTCCGGGATCGGAGCACATGTATTTGTAATCCACGCTCGTGGCAACGCCCGGGATGGATGCACAGGCCTCGGCAACGCGCGCACAATCCACGGTCGCGCCGATATTCTCTCCGCAATGACAGATGAAAACGCCTATTCGAGACATCGCGAAAACCTTCTTCGGGTTAGACTGTTGCCGCAGCCTTGGGCTGAACAGCAGGTTGGGTCTTCATTTTGCCCCGCAAGGTCGACCTGACGAAGTGCCTGTGCACGCCAAGCCGCTCGGGCTCGATGCCCATGGCGAGACCGACGGCCTGCGTCACGTAGAGCACGGGGAGATCACATGTTCGACCCATGGCGCGTTCGCTTGCCGACCTCCGCATGTCCAGATTCGAATGGCACATGGGGCAGGCCACGATGATCGCTTCTGCTCCCCGCGCTTCAGCATCAGCCAGGATCCTCCCACACAACTCACCGACCACGTCTGTTCGCGCGACAGACAGCCCTGCACCGCAACACTCCGTCTTCATCCCCCACGGCAGCGGGGTGGCACCGATGCGTTTCATGATTTCGTCCATCGCCTGGGGATCCTCCGGTCGAGTCGAGCGGACAACGTCCGCCGGACGCACGAGCAGACACCCATAGTAGCACACGACTTTGTGCGGAAACGTCCCGGCCATTCGCGCAACAACGTCACCGGTCAACGCTGACAAGAGAATGTCAAGAATATTGTGCAGCTGCGTCGACCCCGTATAGCTTTCTGCCATGTCGGACATGATGGAGGCGCGCAGGGATGCATTGCGCGCGAGCGCATGCCGGGCCGTAGCCAACCGGTTGAAGCATGCGGCACAAGGCACCAGAAGGTCCGCCATCTGCTGCTGTTCCGCCCTGGCGAGAATTCGGGTTGGCAGCGTTAAGGCCAGCTTGTGGTCAAGCGAATGAGCCGCGCTGGCGCCGCAGCACTCCCACGCGTCCATCTCTTCCAGCTCGAGCCCCAGATGAGGGGCAATCGCCTTCAACGATTCAGCATATTCACGGGATGATCCCTCAAGCGAGCATCCCGGGTAGAGTCCGATGTTCATCGCACACTCTCTTTCCGTTCTCCACTCTTCGCCCTATGGGGGAACAATGGGAGTTTCCCCCGTCTCAGCATCGCCGGGGCGAGCATCACGTCCTGGACAAGGTGACGGGTGCGGAGTTTGTATTCTGCGATTAGCCCGATTTCCCACAGGCGGCCGAAGCGGCGGATCGTATCGAGGAACGATTGGTGAAAAGCAACGATATCCTTCCCTTTCGGATGCACGACGTTTCGCCGGATCGACTCGGCGCGCAAGGAGTCCATGACCGTGGGAAGGTCGACCTCCATCGGACATCGCGCGACGCAGGCCTGGCACGTCAGACACAGCCAGATGGCATAGCTGCCGAGCACCTTCTCATCGGTGGCAGCACGCTGCACCTGCAGGTGTCGCAAAAGAAGACTCGGAGGGTAGTCCATCTCGCGCGCCGCCGGACAACCGGCGGAGCACTTACCGCATTGATAACAGCGTGCGACGGAGATCCCGGTCTGTTGTCTTACCAAAGCGGCAAGCGACGATGGTTGCTGGTCGTGGGTGTGACTAGCCATGGAAGTTTCCGTGACAAGCGTGAGGTACCTGCGCAGGGAATACGTGCAGAGACGTTGGTGAGCCGTTCGCCGCCCGCGATGAGGGAAGGGCGCAGTATGAAACTTCGAGAGAAGGACGATTCACAAAATTCTGCCTCAGACGCGTAACGGGTCGTGAGGCCACTGTGCAGCACGAGAGTGAGACAGGACGCTACTCTGGTAATATCGGGAATTTAAACAACAAAGCCAAGACAGGAAAGAGAAACGCACTCCGCTTGGTGACATCGCCGGTCATGATCTTAGCCGGCAGCAGACAGCCGACATTAGGGAGATCACTTTCGATGAACAAAAGCCACGGCGGTGATCTGTCTTCCGCTTACTGTCGGCTGTCTACTGTCCGCTGTCCGCTACTCTCAGAGATTCAGCTTGTACCCGCCTCGAAGACCGATACTGCCGTTGCTTGCGATGTCAAAGTACCGGATCGAAAGATCGACTGCTCCCTTGGGTCCGGCCGGGATTTCCATGCCGACAGAGGGAACGATGGTGAAATCGGTCTTCGATTGTGACCCGGAATAGCCAAAGCCGGCATAGCCAAATCCGGTGTAGGTGCCGCTGTACGAGGTTGATCCGAACATCAATCCCAATTCGAGATGACCATATACGCGAACGGGGCTACCTGCCTGCGATGCAAAGAGGTGGGGATAGTATTTCACACCGACGAGCAGCGGTACCCCGCCATACGACGCAGAAATTCCTGATGGAAGACTCTTGCCGCTCCATGTAAGATAGCCGATCTTCCCGGTGATGCATGTGCCTTGCTCGGAGAAAGCATAATCAAATTCTCCCGTCCCGCCGAATCCCGTGCTCCACGCATTTCCGAAATTGCCGACAGGAAGCATGATGTCGACGCCGGCCCCGACGGACATCTGACCTTGCGCTGATGCATTCATGGATACGAGAGCAAGGAGGGCTACAAGCATTGCGCAAAAGGCGATTCTCTTCATGGTTGGTTTCCTTGTTTGAGTGGTAAGGATGGTGGACTACGCAGGCCTTAGTTCAGGAAAAAGACGAGAGCGCTAACCGATAAGGTCATCCCTTCGTTGAACCCAACCTGGACATACATGACAGGTCCTATCCTCATGACCGTCCGAGTCTTTGCGTCCTGGAGGAAGTTCTGTCTCACTAAAAATCTGCCATTTATTGAATCAGAGAAGTGATCCGGGCATCTGAGGCTATGTCGAGGCACGATGTACACCCCTTTTCCAAGTATCACGGAATCGCCGGAAGAAAAGTGACATTGCAGTAGGTGGATGGGATTCATACATTTTACAGAGCAGGACTTTATCCGCACCGGAGACTTGTCGAGCACCATCCATGGATGTCACGATCCTCCTTGAAGAAGCGCGGTCCGGTAACGCCGAGGCGCTTCAACATCTTCTCCCGCTGGTGTACGACGAACTCCGTCGCATCGCATCCCAGAACCTTCGTTCCGCAGGACCAGGTCAGACGATGTTGACGACTGATTTGGTCCACGAATCCTACCTCAAACTGATCGGCAGTCGGAACCTCTCCTGGCAAAACCGGCTCCACTTCTTCAGTATCGCGGCCACGTCCATGCGCCAGATCATCGTGGATCATGCCCGCGCCCGACGCGCACACAAACGCGGCGGGAAGGACATCCGCATTCCTTTTGATGAAGGTCTTGCCATCGACGGAGAATCGCTTGACGATATTGCTGAACTTGATGAAGCCTTGTGCGCCCTGGAGAAAACGGACGCTCGCTCGGCGCGCATCGTCGAGCTCCGGTTCTTCGGAGGATTGACGAACGAGGAAATCGCCGAGCTGCTGAATGTGTCGGCCCGGACCGTGATCCGCGACTGGGAATTCGCCCGGGCCTGGTTGTATCGATTCCTCGATCACCAACGGACCGCCTGACCGTGGCAGCCGATCGCCTCAAAGAGCTGTTCGCGGAAGCGGTCGTCATGACGGCGGAGCGACGCACGGCGTTCCTCGACGCACTTCGTCGGGACGATCCTCTGCTCGCCGATGAACTCTCTTCCCTCCTTTCCGCCCACGATTCGGCCGACACCTTCCTTGCACAATCCCCCCGGACCTCCATTCTCCGTCAGCTTGAAGACCGGATCTCTCGCATTGGATCCTATCGGGTCGTTCGCCTCATTGCTCGCGGCGGCATGGGAGAAGTGTATGAAGCGGTCTCCGATAACGAAGGGATGGACTCTCCCGTTGCTCTCAAAGTGATTCGACTCGGAGTGCTGTCACCCGAGCTCCTTCGCCGGTTCAATTTCGAGCGGCGAACGCTCGCCCGGCTCGATCATCCGAACATCGCGCGATTGCTTGACGGGGGAACGACGGCAGAGGGGATCCCCTACCTTGCCATGGAATTCGTTGAGGGGGAGAGGATAGACGAATTCTGCAATCACCAGCAGTATTCCACAGAGCAGCGGTTGAACCTCTTTCTCACGGTGTGTTCCGCCGTACAGTACGCCCACGGACGGCTGGTGGTGCATCGCGACATCAAACCGAGCAACATCCTGGTGACACCCGACGGCACACCAAAGCTTCTGGATTTCGGGATCGCCAAGCTCATCGCCGGCGAATATGAAACCCCCTCACCGGGCGAGGCTCCGACGCGGACGACCATCTTCACCCCGGAGTTCGCGAGTCCGGAGCAAGTGGCCGGGAAAGAAATCACCACCGCGAGCGATGTCTACTCGCTCGGCGTCCTCCTCTACGTTCTTCTCACGGGGCAGCGCCCCTACGATGTTTCCCGCATCCAACCGGACGCGGTCTCCAGCGTCATCCAGGACCAGGAGCCGCCCAAGCCGAGCGCCAGAGAGATACACCTTCAGAGCCCGGAAGGACCCGACCGCGTGCGGAAACGATTGAAGGGTGATCTCGACACGATCGTCCTGACCGCGCTCGAGAAATCGCCTTCACGCCGGTACGTCTCCGTCGAGCAGCTCGCGGAAGATCTCCGCCGCCATCTTGCGAATCTTCCGATCGCCGCGCGTCCCGCGCCGATCGGTCGACGCGTCGTGAAATTTGTGCGCCGCAATCGCCTCCTGGCGGCGACGACGGGCGTGCTGCTGGCAAGTCTCATCGCCGGTCTGGCCGTCACGCTGTACCAGGTCCGCAGGGAGCGCCTCGAGAAGGAACGGGTTGAGACGATCAACGCCTTCCTGCAGAAGATGCTCAATTACTCCAACCCGATGCTGGAAATCCCCGGGGCGTCCAGGACATCGACAGTGATGGAGGAGGTCCTGGATGATGCGGCAAGGAAGCTGGAGAGCGACGAATTCACAAACCAGCCGGAGGTCCGGATCCAGCTCGAACGCATTCTCGGCGATGCGTACGTCCGGCAGGGCCGCTACGATCTGATGTACGAACACTATCAGAAGTACATACAGCTTTGCGCGGAGCAATCCGGCCGCAATGAAGCTGCGGCGCTTGACACCCTGGGCCTTCGCGCGCTTGAGCTGTTCGCGAAGGGGAAGCTTCAGGAATCGGAAAAGCTTTTCAGGCGAACGATTCCGGAGATGCGAACAGCCGTGGCCAACGGGACGTTGAAGTCGGAGATCTTCGCCGATGCGCTCAACAATTTTGCCTACTTGCGACGAACGCAGGGCGACTCGAAAGAAGCTGAGGCGTCGTTCCGCGAGGTGCTGAATCTCAGCGTCCGAGGCACGTTCGTGCCTCGCTTCGTCGTTGAAGTCACACGTGCGACCCTGGCATCAGTTCTTGCCGATCAGGGAAGATTTCAGGAGGCGGTTGCGACAGCAAAGGAAGCGGTCGCGGGAGGCCGTCGGGAAGGAATCGCCTTGACGCCGGAATTCGGTTTTGTGCTGACGATCTATGGGGGGTTTCTGACGGAGGAAGGGAATCTCGAAGAGGCTGACTCGGCCCTCACCCAGGCAGACCGAACCTTCAGGCAATTGTTGGCGCCCATGAGTCTGTGGACGGGCGATTGCAGGAGAAACCAGGCGGCATTGCTCTATGAAGAGAAACGCTACAGTGAAGCATTGGACAAGGCCCAGGAAGCCCTGCACATCTACCGCGAAAGCTTCGGAACACACTACGACAATTATCCAACCGCATTGACCCTCCAGGGCTTGAGCCTCTCCCGCCTTGGGCGCCGGACGGAGGCGGAGCAACCCTTGCGCGAAGCGGTCGCTCTCCGCACGGAATTGCTGCCGCCGGGGCATTTCTTCACGTCCATGGCGCAAAGTGCGCTGGGGGAATATCTGGTCGGACAGCACCGCTTCGCAGAGGCGGAGTCATTGCTGGTGAGGAGCTATGACGACCTCCTCCGCTCCCAGGGCAAGGACAGTCCGAGGACGATCCAAGCGCGTACCCGCCTGCACGAATTGTACATCGCCTTGAAGAGGCCGGACAAGACGGCCGCGCCCAGGTGACCCTCGCCTCAAAACATTCCTTGGATAATGTAGAAAGAATGTCGTACCTTGGGCACTACTCCTGAGGTCGCGGACATCGCTCGAACGGGGACCGACATCGTCCATTGAGTTCTATGGCAAAAAAGATCCGGTGGGGATTCATTGGCACGGGATGGATTGCAGATAAGATGGCGGACGCTCTTTCGGTCGTGGATGACGCCGAGCTGGCGGCCGTCGGTTCCAGGACGAAAGAGAAAGCAGCGGACTTTGCCCGCAGGTACCACGTGCCGGCGGCCTATGGTTCCTACGAGGAATTGGCCGCCGACCCCAGCATCGACGCCGTCTACGTAGCCACACCTCATCCCTTCCACTGCGCGAACACACTCCTCTGTCTGCGGAACGGCAAAGCGGTTCTGTGTGAAAAACCGTTCGCGATGAATGAACGGGAAGTGGTACAGATGATCTCCGCAGCCCGGAAACACAACGTGTTTCTGATGGAAGCCTTCTGGACCCGCTTTTTGCCCTCCATCGAAAGAGTGATCGGGATGATCGCCGCCGGCACGCTCGGTGAGGTGCGCCACATTCATTCCGACCACGCGGCCTTTCGCGTGTTTGATCCGAACCACCGGGCCTTCAACAAGAGCCTCGGCGGGGGCTCGCTCCTCGACATCGGTATCTATCCGGTCTTTCTCACGCTCCTCCTATGGGGAGAGCCCGATCGGATCGAAGCCGTGCCGCATATCGGCTCCACGGGAGTGGACGAAAGCCTGGCCCTGACGTTCAAATACAACGACGGCCGGATCGCGACGCTCTTCTCAAGCTTCGTCGTGGATTCCACCGTGGAGACACATATCTGCGGCACCGACGGCAGGCTGAAAATCCATCGCTGGTGGTTCTGCCCGGTGCCGATCGAGCTTGCCAAGGGGAATGACAAACCGGTGACGATCGACTTCAAGTACGTCGGCAACGGTTACAATTATGAAGTCGAGGAAGTGCACCGGTGCCTTCGCGCGGGAAAGAAGGAAAGCGATGTCCTGTCGCTTGACTTCAGCCTGCGCCTGATCAGATTGCTCGACAGGATCCGGCAACAGATCGGCTTGACATACGACGCGGACCTGAAATCACCCTCATCACAGACGAACGCCCGACCATGATACAATCCATGCCGCCTCTCACCATGCGCGAAAAGATCGGCTACGGCTTCGGCGACGCAGCCTCGTCGATGTTCTGGAAGCTGTTCGGCATGTACCTCATTTTCTTTTATACGGACATCTTCGGCATCCCGGCAGCGGTGGTCGGCACGATGCTGTTGATCACCCGCATCGGCGATGCGGCCTTCGATCCCTTCGTGGGGATCCTGGGCGACCGCACCAACACGCGGTGGGGCAAATTCCGGCCATACCTCCTCTGGATGGCCCTCCCGATAGGGATCATCGTCGTGCTCACGTTCACGACCCCGAACATGAGCGTCGGCGGCAAGATTGTGTGGGCATATGTTACCTATTCTCTGATGATGATCATCTATTCGCTGATCAACGTTCCGTATGCCTCACTGATGGGAGTGATGACCGACGACGGCAAACAGCGCACCACGCTCGCAACGTATCGATTCATCTTCGCCTTCGGCGGAAGCTTCCTTGTCCTGGGGATTTTTCAGCCGCTGTTCGACGGCCTGGGCACGCGGACCTTCAGCGAGTACTCGTCGCCGCAGGTGATCGAAATCCCGGACACCGTGGCGAAGACGACCACGCGATACACTGTCTGGGAGGGACGGAATCCGGACGCCACGCAGGAAAATCCGATCGACTCACTTCTCTTCATCACGGCAAAGGTCAATGCCAATTCCAAGGACGAGTTCAGTCTCGGCCTCCTCAATGCCAGGACCGACCAGTACTACGGCTTCGACTTCGCCGCCGGGAGAGACACCATGGGCCTCCTGCGTACCGGGGCCACGTGTGACGTGAAGATGAAGCTGGCTCAGATCATGACGAAGAAGAACCTGGCAAATCTCGCCGACCTGAAGTTCGCAGCGAAGGGTCTTAACACGGACGCGATACAGGTCCGCAATATCACTTTGAAGGAGATCGATTATCGCTCCGGAACGCAAAAGGCAGTCGTGATCATTGCGATACTCGCCGTCATCATGTTTGTCCTGACGTTCTCCCTTACGCGCGAAAAGGTGAAGCCCAGCGAGGTCAAGACCTCGCTCAAGGACGACCTGAAAGACCTGGCCAGGAACGGCCCATGGTTCATCCTCCTCGGCGCCGGGATATCGACCATCTTTTTCAACACGATTCGTGACGGCGCTGCGGTGTATTACTTCACGTACTACTTCAAGGGACTGAACAACATCCAGTTCGGCGCAGCGGTCATCCTCGCGATCAGCACCATCTATCTTCTCCTGGGGCAGGCGGCAAATATCATCGGCGTTGTTCTTGCCCGACCTGTGTCCGACAAGATCGGGAAGAAGAACACCTTCCTCATCGCCATGGTCAACGCTGCCATCCTGAGCTTCATCTTCTTCTTCGTGGACAAGACCAACATCACGTGGATTCTCGTCCTCCAGTTTGTCATCAGCATTCACGCCGGCATCATCTTCCCGCTCGTTTGGTCGATGTATGCCGACTCGGCGGATTATTCCGAATGGAAGAACGGCCGCCGGGCGACCGGCCTCGTGTTCTCGGCTGCATCCATGTCGCAGAAGTTCGGCGCCTCCATCGGCATCGCCATGGTCGGCTGGATTCTGGCGCTGTACGGCTACCAGCCGAACGTCGAGCAGACCGAGGCGACGCAGAATGGTATTCGGATGATGCTGAGCGTCTACCCGGCCCTCGGGGCGCTTCTCGCGGCGGCATTCATGTTCATCTATCCGCTGAGTGAAACGGTCCTCGCAAAGATCAGTCATGAACTGGCGATCTTCCGCACCACCGGCAAGAAATCCGAGTAAGGGGTGACCCAACCCACACAATTGCTCAACGAGAAGGTCGATGACCATGCCCAGAGTGCACAGAGTGGCGGCGACGCTGCTTGCTTTGCTGATGACTTTCGCCGCCCGGCCGGCGGCGGCCCAGGAGACTATCACAACCGCTGGTGGAATGCCCATGAACACTTTCGATGCTGATGCGGGACCGATGATCGCGGCGATGGAACAACACGCGACGAAGCTGGGCGTCAAGGGCGTCATCGTCGTGGCGAGCATGGACAGCGCGGGCTTTTCGTGGGTGTCCCGCATGAAAGCTGTCGGAGCGAACAAAGTCCTCGCGGACAATCCTAAGAGCGAATATCCGGGCTACAATTTCGTCGGGATCGCATACTCCAAGGCTGCCGAGATGGCTGACACCAAGCTCAACAGCGGAAGCAAGGTGCGACCGGCATATCAAGGGGAGTTCGGTTACCAGGGAGGAGTGATCAAGAAGACAGGGGCCGGCTACGTCCTGGCGGTCTTCAGCGGCGGGACCAGCGAACAAGACCTGGAGATCGCCAAGGTCGGAATGGGCGTTCTCGAGGTGAAAAAGTAGCCCCCGGCAGCGCGCAGAAGTTCTCCGTTGCTCCCCGGCCTATTCGGCTTCGATAAATACGCGGAGAGTTGCCGAGCCGGCAGAACGTCCTTCGACATCCGCCGTCCAGGTCACCTCTTGCCACGTTGGAGTTTTCAAGAGAGGTGCAACAACGCGCATGCGGAGCGAGACAGCAGAATGCGCGGCGACGCGGAACGAATGCTGCGGCATCGGATGATGAGCATATTGCGCCGATGCGCTGTCGACCGACCATCCTGAGGGCAAGTGCGGATGGAGTGACACCACGACATCGACTTCGCCGTCGTTGTGGAGCACGATGGGAACCGGGAAGTCCTGTCCGCTCCCGACTCCCAGTTCAGGCGCAAGGAGACCAGGTAGGGAATCCAGGTTATGTGCCGGCCAGAACCGCTTATAGAATGCCCATCCCCCACCCAGTTCGATCCAGAACTTCCCATTCCCCCCTTCGATTCCCTTCCCTCCACGAAAACCGCGCACAGGTGAGAAAGCCATCGGGCCAGGAACAATTCCCTCGAAGATATCGCCGGTCACCGAAGCGGGGACGAGAGACTTCCCCAAGATGAATGTCAGCGGCTGCTCATAGAAGTGCAGCGTCCCGGTTGCGAGGTCCCGATCCGGCCCTCCGTCGTACTGCGTCTTGTGGAACGCGATTTCCTTCGCTGTGAGCCTTGCATACGACAGGTGCTGCGATGGAGAAATCTCGGTCATTGAATACTCCGGCCCCCTGCCGCGGAGGAAATCCGTGTGTGATGCATCAGTAAAGAAGTAGAGCTTCTTCGGTTGCCAGACCGTGAGGCCTTCCATCAAGTTCGCAAACCAGAGCCGGTCTTCAGGAGCCCCCAGCTGCTCAGGAAACCATGTCGGATCTCCCGCCAGGTCAAACGCCTCGGTCGTGACAACGCCTGCGGCCTGATGATCCTCATGGTTCTCGCCGACGACGACGTCCGGGAGCATGGTGATGACGACCCCGGGGCGCGTAAGCCTGATGAAACGCACGAGTTCGCCGAGGACTTTTCCATGGTTCCAGGTCTCGAGTGAGCGAAGAACATCCGGGACATCAGGGTAAGGGGTGTCGGGCCCGCGCAGGAACCAGACATTATGGATGCCTATGAACGCGAGTGCGTCACGGGCTTCCATTTCGCGGACCTCGGCCAGCGTACGCGCCTGCTCGTTCCCCACAAGGTTCTGCCCTGCGTCGCCACGCGTCGTGAACACCACCGCCACATTTTTGTGTTCATCGAACTCCGCACGCGCGAGATAGCCCGCGATGATCGATTCATCGTCCGGATGCGCCACGACCAGGAGGATGTCGGCCTTGAAACGAGGATCCGGTGCGGGACTCTCGGCAGCCTGGGCGTGAAGCAACTGAACGAACAGTGAGGGGATAGCGAGGAACAAAACACCGCAACGCACAGGTCTGGACATGGCCGTTCTCCTTGGGAGGGAAAGGGAGAGGAAACGGGATAATAGTAGACAGGATTCAATGAAATATCAATCTCCACCGGAAAGACCCGAAAGGCGAAAGTTGTTTGGTCCGAAGAAAATCCCTACATTTTCCTCACGGCTTACCCTCTGGAGAGCTTGAGGCGATCGGACTCATTATCCCGACATGCCGAGATCAATGTCACGCCTCCCCGTATTTCATCCGCTTGCAGTGCCTGCCCTGAGAGCAACGCCCGAGACTTTCACCCTGGCGGAGGAATTCCAATGACTTCCCGGGAACGCGTCGCAACCACCCTTCGCCACGAAGAGCCCGACATGATACCGCTCGACCTCGGCGGGTGCGCCGTGACGGGAATTCACGCCAGCACGCTCTATCAGCTGCGTCAGCGACTCGGCCTCGACCCTCCTGGAACACCGGTGAGGGTCAACGAGCCGTATCAGATGCTTGGCGAGATCCAACCCGACCTGATGCAGGCGATCGGTATTGATGTGGTCGGCCTAATTGCCCGGAAGAACCTCTTCGGATTTGAAAACACGGAGTGGAAAGAGTGGAGACTGTTCGATGGCACTCCGGTCCTGGTCCCAGGAGGATTCAACACCGACCCCGAACCGAACGGCGATATCCTGCTCTATCCTGAAGGAGACAAAGGCGCACTGCCCAGCGGAAGAATGCCAAGAGGGGGATTCTATTTTGACGCGATCGTCCGCACCGCGGGAAAGATGGGACAACAACCGATTGATGAAGACGTGCTCAGGATCGAAGACAACCTGGAGGAATTCGGCCCGATTTCGGAACAGGACCTGAGTTTTTTCACCCAAGAGGCGGAACGACTTTACGCGCAAACCGACAAAGCCATCCTCGCCACGTTCGGCGGGACCGCCTTCGGCGACATCGCGCTCGTTCCCGCAGTATGGCTGAAGAACCCCCGTGGGATACGTGGGATCGCAGAGTGGTACATGAGCACAGTTGCGCATAGAGATTTCGTCTATGCAATCTTCGAAAAGCAATGCGACATCGCAATTAGAAACCTCAGCACCATCCACGATGCGGTCGGCGACAAGGTGGCTGCAATCTACGTCACCGGGACGGATTTCGGAACGCAGGAGGGACCGTTCATCTCTCCGCGTGCCTATCGTGATCTCTTCCTTCCTTTTCACAAGACGGTCAATAGCTGGATCCACAAGAACACGGCGTGGAAGTCCTTCATTCACTCTTGCGGTTCCGTCGTTTCCTTCCTCCCCGATTTCGTCGAGGCGGGATTTGACATCCTGAATCCCGTTCAATGCTCGGCCGCCGGAATGGACCCCCATGCCCTCAAGGAACAATTCGGCCGGCTCCTCACCTTCTGGGGCGGTGGAGTCAATACGCAATTCACGTTGCCCTTCGGAACGCCGCAGGACGTGGCGACCGAGGTGAAATCTCGCATGGACACCTTCGGCCCGGGGGGAGGATTCGTGTTCAACACGATCCACAATATTCAGGCGAAAGTACCAATCGAGAATCTGATGGCGATGATCGAGACCTTTCTCCGTTACAGATCGTACTAGTGCCGTTCCAACAAACTGATTGTACGGAAAGGCTCATGAACTGTATGTTGGAACGAGCACTGTGCCCCTACAATCTGTAAAAAGAGTTAGTTGGAGGGGCACTAGCATCGTGCGACCGCCTGAGCATGCTCTCCCTCCTGACGGATGGCGAGGAAAGGAATGGGCACATGAATAGCTTCGAACGCTACATGCGCATGGTCAAGGGGCAACAACCGGACATCGTCCCGCGCGTGCCGATCGTCATGCAGTTTGCCGCCGAGTATATCGGATCACACTACGGAGCCTTTGCCTCAGATTATAACGTCCTCGTCGAAGCAAACCGCAGGTGTGTTGAAGACTTCGGGTTCGATCAGCTGAGCGCGATTTCGGATCCCTATCGCGAGACACAGGGATTCGGCGGGACGGTCACGTATGTTACCGACGGCGTCCCCCGCTGTACCAATCCTCTCGCCACTTCCAGGGACATTTCGCTGCTGGCCACGCCGGATCCCCTGACGTCGACGCGCATGTTGGACCGCATCAACGCCATTCGCGCATATCAGAAATCCTTTCAGGGCGAGTTCTCCATCATGGGATGGGTCGAAGGCCCTGCAGCCGAAGCCGCGGATCTCCGGGGGGTGACGAATTTCCTCATGGACACGATCGACGACCCGGATTTCCTCAATCGTTTGATGGACCGTTGTCTTGAGGTCGCTGTCGATTTTGCGCTCGCACAACTCCATGCAGGCGCCGACACCATCGGGATCGGTGATGCGATTGCGAGCCAGCTATCGCCCGACTTCTATGAGACGCATATTCAGCCGCGAGAGAAAGCGCTTGTGAAGGCGATCCAGAAAGAAGGGGGGCTGGTCCGGCTCCACATCTGCGGAAACATCACCCACCTGCTGCCGGGGATCGCAGACCTGCGTGTGGACATCCTGGACGTTGATCACATGGTGGAGATGGCTCGCGTCAGAAAGATGGTCGGAAACGGCGTCGTCCTCAGCGGGAACATCGATCCGGTGGGCGGGGTGCTCAACGGCACTCCCGGTGGAATTCGTGAACAGATGAAGAAGACCTACGAAACAGTCGGCAATCCTTATATGGTGAATGCAGGATGCGAGATCCCATCGCGAACTCCGAACGAGAACCTGAAGGCGTTGTGTGAGTCGATTCGATACCAATCGATTTGAACCGACGAGGATATGAATGGAAGAACGTACCGTTGCAGTGCATGACTCCTATACCCTTCGCATTACGCTGGTGGCGACGCTGGGAGGACTGTTGTTCGGCTACGACACCGCCGTCATCTCCGGCACCGTCGGCGCCCTGAACTGGTATTTCGTCATGCCGCGCGAACTCCCGGAAATCGCGGCAAACTCCCTCCTCGGCTTCACGGTTTCGGGGGCGCTCATCGGATGCGTCATCGGTGGTGCAATCGCAGGCTTCATGGGCAATCTCCTCGGCCGAAAGCGATCGCTCCTTCTTTCCGCCGTCCTCTTCATGATTACCTCTATTGGCTCGGCGATCCCGGAGCTGGGTTTTGCGCCCGTCGGCACAGGCGGCTACGGCGTTCTCACGCAGTTTATTATCTACCGTATCATCGGGGGGGTCGGCGTCGGGATGGCATCGCTCCTTTCCCCCATGTATATCGCGGAGATCGCGCCGGCGGACAAACGAGGGCGGCTTGTTTCCTACAACCAGCTCGCGATCATTATCGGGATGCTTCTCGTGTATTTTGTCAACTACGCGATCTCGCTCCAGGGCGATGACATGTGGATCGATACCGTGGGGTGGCGATGGATGTTCGGTTCCGAAATGGCGCCGGCGGCACTCTTCTTTGTCCTGCTTCTGTTTATTCCGGAATCTCCACGGTGGCTCATGATGAAAAGCCGAAACGACTCGGCCCTCGCCATTCTGCGGAAGATCAACGGCGACCAGCGAGCGAAAGAAATCGGGGCGGAGATCCGGCAGTCCTTCGGGTTCCAATCCGCACGGCTTCTGTCGTTCGGCGCCAGAGTGATCGTGATCGGTGTCGCCCTCGCGGTGTTTCAGCAGTTCAATGGCATCAACGTCGTCATGTACTACGGTCCGGAGATCTTCAAAAACCTCGGGAGCGGGACGAGCGCGGCTCTCCTGCAAACGCTGATCGTCGGCGGCGTCAATTTCCTGTTCACTATCGTCGCTATTACGACGGTCGACCGGTTCGGGCGAAAGCCTCTCCAGATCGCCGGCGCTCTCGTCATGGCGGCCGCGATGATTTCACTTGGATTCGTGTTTCAAGCGACGCACCTCGGGCTGGCCGCACTGTTCTGCATGCTCTTCTTCATGGCCGGATTTTCCTTCTCATGGGGACCTATTGTCTGGGTGCTCCTTGCGGAGATCTTCCCGAACAAGATCCGCGGCGGCGCAATGTCGATCGCCGTGGCGGCGATGTGGATTTCGAATTACCTCGTTTCCTGGACGTTCCCCATGCTCGACAAGAGCACGGCGCTCACGGATCTTTTCCATCACGGTTTCGCGTACTGGGTCTACGGCATCATGGCGCTCTTCGCCGCGATCTTCATGTGGAAATGGGTGCCGGAGACGAAGGGGAGGACGCTCGAAGAAATGGAAGGTCTTTGGAGCCAACAGCGAAGAGACGGTATACAGGCTGAGGCGGCTGGGAGCAGGAAGTAGGAAGCACGAAGTAGGAGCTATCAAGGTTGTTCCACGTTCTCCGAATTCCAGAACATCCCCCGGAGGATCATCACCATGGACGAATTACTGCTGCAGCGACGCGAGTTTCTCAAGATGCTCGCCACCCTTGTCCCCGCCACTGCTATCGACTGGGATGCTTTCCCATTCAATCACACACGCCTTGCCGGAACTGATGAGTTCGACGCCATCGTGATCGGATCCGGGCTGGGCGGACTGTCATGCGCGGCCGCGTTTGCGCGGCAGGGATTCAAGCCGCTCGTCATCGAACAGCACGACAAACCAGGGGGATTTGCGACGGCGTTCGCACGCCCGGGCGGGTACGTCTTCGACGTCTCGCTCCACTCGACGACGGTCAGTCAGCGGGACGGCCATTACAACCTTCTCCCCGGTTTCCCCGAAATCACCTCAGTCGACTTCGTTCAACATCCGTCGCTGTTCCGGGCGATCTATCCGGAGCATGATATCAGCGTCCCCCAGAAGGACCCGAAAGCGTATGTCGACAAGCTCTCTGCTCTCTTCCCTGACGAACAGTCGGGGATCGCGGGCCTGTTCGAGGACATGCGGGGTCTTGCCGGCGACATCGGCCGGTTCTCGGCGGCACGGGGGCAGGTGGATATGAGTCGATTCCCCGCAGACTTCCCTGTCCTCTTCAGGCTCAGCGGAAAGACCTGGGGCGACATGGTCGATGCCCGTTTGCACAATCCCAAACTCAAAGCGATCGTCTCGGGACAGTGGGGCTACTACGGTCTCCCTCCTTCGAAACTCTCCTGCTATTACTATGCCCTCCCGTTCCTGGGATACCTTACATACGGTGGGTTTTATCCGCGCGGTCGTTCGCAGGACATCAGCAACGCCCTCGCCCGCTACATTCAGGAGCATGGCGGGAAGGTCCTCTTGAACACCCGCGTCTCAAAGATCCTCGTGAAAGATCAGGCGGCCACGGGCGTGTCGACTGCCGACGGCAAAGAGTTCAAGAGCCGCGTCGTAATATCGAACGCGGATCCATTCAGCACTTTCCGCACCATGGTCGGCGACCAGCAGGGATTGACGGAGTATGAGTCCCGATGGCAGGAATATAGTGTCAGTCTTTCCTGCTTCTCCGTCTTCCTCGGGCTCAAGGAAGATCTTGTGAAGAAACTCGGGATCACAGACTCCGAGATCTTCATTTCGTCGGGGTACGACCCGGAGGCCGATTATGCGGCCGCAGTGAAGGGAGACATGGATAACCCCGGCGTCGGCATATCACTCTACGACAACATTTTCTCCGGTTACTCTCCTGCCGGCAAGAACACCATCAGTCTGCTGACACTGCAGGGATATGGACCATGGGAGAAGTTCGAGAGGGATTATCACGCGGGGAAGAAGGAGGAGTACAGGAGGGAGAAAGAGAGGATCGCGTCGATGTTGATTCAGAAGGCAGAGCGATCACTTCTTCCGGGACTCTCCAAAGCGATCGAAGTACAGGAGATCGGCACTCCGCTCACGGTTGTGCGGTATACCGGAGCCCACCGCGGCGCCATTTATGGCTGGGACCAGACGGTCAACAATTCGGGCGCAAACCGCGTCGGGCATGCGACCCCGATCAAGAATCTTTATCTCGCCGGTGCATGGTCCAGGCCGGGTCACGGATACGGCGCGGTGATACCGAGCGGGCTTGAATGCTTCGGTGAGATCATGAAGACGTGGTAGGCCCGGGAGGATGATCGGCATCGGCCATCACCCGGGCTGACGCGCTCCGTCGCGCCAGCGCCAGATGGAGTTCAGGCAGCTGTCAAAGTACGTTTTGTCCGGGACCTTCTGGATCCAGCCGAGGCGGACCATGCGCTCTGCCAGGAGATCATACGGCGTACTTGTTCCAACGCGCAACGGGTGGAGATCAAAATCAAAATAATAGACGAGCTTTGCCGTTGCGCTCATATCAAAACGGGGCAGATCGATCTGATAGTCGCTGACGGCAACGGCAATCCGTTTTGCCTCGCGATCGACCATCACGGATAATGCGCCGTTACTCGCGGAGAGATCTCTTACGGCATCACCGGCGATCGTCCTGGGGATGAGCAGATACCATCTCTCCCGTGCGGGGACGTACGGGTCGGGGACATAGTCGCCCGCAGTCGGAGAGCATCCTTCGATGCGCCGTGGGTCGAGCACCAGAACGGCTGCCTTGCGGAACGCGTTGTTCACCCCGCAGGCAATGATCTCGGCAACCCCGTCACCGTCGAGATCCGTTGCCGCGACATCCGCGAGCTGCCCGACATGGAGGTATGAACCGAGTTCCTGCCCCGTCCTTGCGTCAAGCTTCACGATCAACGAAGGGAAGAAGGTGTGATTCGCAACGAGAATCACTTCCGGCCGCCCGGTTCCTTCGAAGTCTCCAACAACGAATGTCACAATGCTGAAGGTGGCCTTCGCCACATCGGATTTCTTCGGGAAGACCAGTTGACGCGAGACCGTTGCCTGCCAGTGGATTCCCCCTTCACGAACCGATTGGCACGAGATACACCATTCCGTTGAATCTTCGTCCCGCCGCGACCTGTAAAACACTTCATTGATCCCATCGTGGTCCACGTCATAGAATTGACACGTGCGAGCGATGGCCAACTCATAGTCCTGCCCCTCTGCCTGCCTTGCCACGCGCGTTCCGATATCATATTGTCCAAGGACTTCGTAGCGCGCGTTCTTCACCACGAGCCATTTGTCCCTGAGCTCCGCGAAACGGGGATTCTTGTCGATCGGACTTATGATACGGTAGCCGAGGGCCAGAGAGAGTCCAAGAATCAAAAGTGACGCAATGGGCCTGCGTCGTTTCCAAATTCTTTGTGCCGCAAGCTGCCGGAGGGGAACCTGGATTTCCTGCGTGAGACGGCGATCATAAATGACCTCATCCACCTTTTCCACGCCGACGACGACAGGGACATCACCCGCACCGAAGCCGCGCTTTCTCTCGGCGAAATAGCCTTCCGCAATTTCGAGCTGTACCTTCGGCACGACGATGTAATGGATCCGCGAATACAGGCACGCTTCGAGTTTCAGCCTCAGGGCCGATTCGTCGACGGCGAGGACGATGCGGTCCTCGCCGAGCGCCCCGGTGAATGCCACGCGCGATGAGACGATGATTTTCTTCCGGCTGTCCGAATCGCGGAGGAGTTCGCAAAATGCTGCAGCAGCAGCCCCGAGCCCCAACGACTCGCCAAAGACGGCGTTCGCCCCGCTGAACCGACAATGCACATGGTACGAGGGATAGGCCTTTCGCCCGGTCTCCTTCTCGACCAGCGCACGTGCAGCGTCCAGCGCGCGACGAATTACCCTGTGGTGCTGCCCGTCCGGATCGACGATCTGATCCAGGTAGAGAGCATCTTCGTTCGCGGCGGGATGTCTTCTGGCCAGATCCATGGTAAAAGTCAGCAACCGGGCAAACGAGGGTGCATGCTTTGTCAGGAAGGGCTCGGTCTCCACCACAGGAACCCACACGGAACACGAAGTTCCCCACCCCTTCGACCCGTGCTTCAAGACCCCGTTTGTTCGGCGTTGTTCCACGAAGCTTGTGGCGTTCTTGCTCAGGGAGGAAAGGCGCGCGTTCATCTGTTTCCAATCCTCGTCGTCGAAGAGATCAGGCAGTGCGCCCTGGGTGCTCCCGAGTAGTGCGAGGATTCGTTCGAAGAAATCCGGCGCCGTCCCTTCTGCTTCGAGAAACGGCAGGCTCTTCTTGATTTCCTCGAGAAGCTCGGGCGCGTACGCCTGCAAGCTCACCGGGTCACGGGTGTCAACAAGCGGCTCCAGGAACTCGCAGATCTGAAGAAGCCGCATCCTCCTGCTTGCAAGGAACGGGAGGGATTTAACAAGGGTCTGGAAAGCGTGTTCGAGGCGCAGCGGATCCACGCGTGAGCCGTGCTAGAGAGTGGGTGATGGAGAACCGTCTGAAGCGGGCGAGACGACGGCGATGTGCGAATGGGTCCAGTCGAAATTCTCCGGGACGGTCAGGAGAGCGACACCGTGCGGATCGGTCCTCGCCGTGACGGCGTTTCCGACCTCGTCGGCAATGACGATGTTGACCCGATCGCGGATGGTGGGCTCCTGCGAGAGGACGAATACCCGGTAGACCTGTTCTTTCCGGTCCTCGAGGACCCGAAGAATGGCCGGCGGGTTTGACGATGAAAATGTGGCGACCGTTCTATAGCGATCCGTCCTGTCGGTCATTGTCTTCGCGGCGAGAATGAGTTCCGAATCCACCGGCTCCGTCCGTGCGGTCGGATGTTCCGATTCCCACGGCGAGAATCGAACGACATTGACCGCCGCACCCGGCGCCTCATGGTAGGACCGCGCACCGGTCTCCTTCTTCGACAGCTCGACGGCAAGGTTGGCGTAGAACGCGACGTAGAAGCCGAGTTTTTCCCTGCAGAGCGCGCACCTGCGGATATGTGGATGATCGACGCTTCGCCCACCATCGTGCGCTGCGCTGACGATAGCCAGCAAAGCCAGCTCATCTTCGGTCAGGTGCATGGTCCTGGTTTCCATCTCACAATCCAGTATCGTTACCACTCCGGACTCTTGCAGAAATCGCGAACTCCGCCTGGAGCATGAGTCCCATCGCCTTTTTCGCCCGTTTCGCAACGTATTCCAGCTTGGTGCGATGGTCCCGGAGGTATTCACTTCTGGTCAGTTGCGGCATGTGGCGCTTGAGCATTTCATAGTATGAGGAACCATCCCCATCGCCCAGGAGATATGATTCACGGAGAATCTCGACGACGGCCATCCGGTACGCGGCGATCTGTTCGCGACGGAGCTTGCCGCGCGATGCATACGCATCGAGGAATCCCATCACAGTTTGTTGAACCACGATTGCCGACACACTTTCGATGTCCTGCTCTGTCATCGAAAATTCCGACACCGTCTCCGGATTTGCGTGGGCGGCTGTATCGTCCGCGGATCGAAGGAGGAAAGCAAACGCAGTGACCGGATAAATGCGTCGGTAGATGGTCTGGTGAACGATGGCATTCACCAGAGCAGCCAGGGAGTCGCGCAACGCAGAACCCGGCGGCGCGTTGTTCCAGATGTCGATCCGGAGTAGTTCCTCGGGCATCAGGGGCAAGTGCAGCTGCAAGCACCCGCTCCGGGGAGCAATCACTTTTTCATTCTTCACATGGAGCAACTGGGCCTGCGCGTGATTCTTCAGCGCGAATTTGAGATTTCGGATCTGCTTCGAGAGGCCTGGATCGATCTGACGGAACGTCCGGAAGATGTGCTGGTTGATCGCGCCAAACACCACCCTCCGGAGCTCGTGATGGACTGCTTCGTTCGACGTCCCGCACCGACGAAGCAGCGCCTGGAATACCGGGAAGTGCCCTTCCCCATCCCGTTTGAACACCTCGGCCATCGCGTCGAGGGCGAAATCCTCGATCGATAATCCAAGCATCGCCGATTGGAACCTGCCGGCCGAGCTCTTGACCTTGAGATACGCAACACCCATGCCCAGGCAGTACCTGAACAGGCGCTGTATGAGATCCCGGTTGCCGTCCGCCCGGAGCGCGAGGAGGAGATCAGAAGGAATGAACTCGGATTCGGACACTAACCCACCTTGAAACGTGTTTCGAGGTCAGGTGACGGACGGGGAGTGTGAAGAGAATACTACAGGGAGTAGAACTGCGTCTGCTCGAAAAATAGGTATGAGATCGTCCAAATGCAACCGGGAAGCGTGTTCCTACAGGCTTGTCATAAGCCCCTGGCAGGCGCTCTGCAGATCACCGAACACTCTGATGATGTCCGGAATCCCCGTTCGTTCCAGGACCATGTTCACGATTGGAACTGTGCTCACCAGAACAACGTCTCCCCCCCGTTTTCGAAGCGCCTTTGCACTCCGCACCAGAACACCGATGCCGACCGAGGCAAGGAAATCTACCTGTACCAGATCGATGACGACGAAGGCTTTTTCGGCGGCGGTCTCGACCGCCAGACGAAGGTCGATGGATTCCGTTCCCTCTATATCCATCCGCCCTTTGAGGCCGATTCGCTTAATTCCGTCCTGAATTTGCTCCACTGAAAGTTCCATCATCATATTCCTCCTAGGCTGCAGCAGATGTTCCGTGTCGGTGGGTTTCTTCTGAAGGAACAGCAAGGTGTCATGGGAGGTTCATCAGATGTTTCCAGAGCGTTACGGTAATGCAAAGAAATCGTTAACTCTCGCGCCGGCCCAATCCCGCTTTGCCTCTTTGCCGCGTTGCACAAGTTCCGGGAGTCTGTTCCTCTCGACGTCGGGGAACTACTGCGTCATCGATGATTTCTGATCAAGGGGTATCGTCAGAGTGAACCGCGTCCCTGTGCTGTTGTCGACGCGTATGGTCCCCGAAATCTGATCTGCGAGTGCATCAATAAGCATCATTCCCATGGAGGCTTTCTGCTTCAAAGCCGCTTCAAAGGGAAAGCCGATGCCGTCATCCTGTACGCCAAGCACCGCGCCGTCAGCGCCCGCCTGCTTCAGGGTGATTCTGATCGTGCCCCGCCTTTCACCCGGGAAGGCATGTTTGAGGGCGTTGGTCACAAGTTCATTGACGATCAATCCGCAGGGGATCGCCGTGTCGATTTCCAGCAGAATCGGCTCGATGTCCGTTGCCGTTTCGATGCCCGGTTTGCCGTAGGACCGGGTCAGGTCGTCCGCCATGGTCGTCAGATAGTCACCGAAGTTGATTTTTGCCAGATTTCCCGACCGATAGAGTTTCTCGTGTACCAGGGCCATCGCCCGGACGCGGCTTTGACTCTCCGCGAGGATAGGCTTGAGTTGATCATCCTGGATCCGGTCAGCTTGCAGGCTCAGAAGACTGCTGACGACCTGGAGATTGTTTTTCACCCTGTGGTGGATCTCTTTCAGAAGAATTTCTTTCTCATGAAGGGAGGAGACGAGACGCTCCTCTGACCGTTTCCTTTCCGTGATGTCCTCGACGATGGAGACGGTGGAGTGGAGCGTCCCACGTTGGTCGCGAATCGTCGAAACCGTGAGACTCGCCCAGAGGAGAGAGCCGTCTTTCCGGACATACCGTTTCTCCATATGCGCCCTGTCCGTCGCCCCCGCAATCATGTTCTTCAACGCGTCCAGACCGACCTCCCTGTCTTCAGGATAGGTGAAGTCACTAAAGGTCATCTGTTTCAGCTCATCTTCGGTGTATCCGATGATCTTCTCGAAGGCATGGTTCGATCTGATGACTTTGCCGGTGCCGTCCACGCTGAGTATGCCGACCGGCGATGATTCATAGATGACGCGGAAACGATCCTCACTTTCACCGAGGGCTTCCACTGCCCGGCGCCGGTTTTCCTCGACGGCAATCGCGGAGGCAATGATCCCAAGGATCCGCTCCTGGCCTTCGGTCGGGACAAAGTCCCGCTGATACACCATGCACAGCGATCCGACGAATCGATTCTCAAATCGGATCGCCTGTCCGACATACGTTATCAGCCCGTAAGGGGCCACATTCGGGTCGGTGCGGAAATATGATGTCTCCGGCAGGTTTCTGACAATGAACGGCCGCTCGCTCCCGAGGTTGATCACGTCATAACAAATGTGTCCGTCGGGTTCATCCTCGGGGTTGTATCCGTTCGGAGCATGCCATTGACCCCATGAACACAGCATTCCTTGATCCAGACGATTGTAGAGGGCGCAATCTGCTTCCAGCAGTTCACCGGACAGGGCGGTCAGACGATTGATGTTCTCCATCGGATCAGCACCGAAGTTCAGGAGACATGCATTCAACTTGAGAAGCTGTTCACTCGCTTGTTTGCGTTCCGTGATGTCGTACGCTGTGCCGACGGAGTATTGCTCACCACCAAATTCCACAAGTTCGACCGAGATCTGAAGGTCGCGGATTTCGCCCGACTTCGTCCTTGCCTTGATTTCCATCTCTTTGGAAATCCGACTCTCGCGCAGCTGTTGTATCATCTCCTGACGTTGGGCGGGAATTGCCCACAAGCTCAGCTCGCCGGCGGTATGCCCGATCAGTTCCTCGCGCTCGTAGCCGTGGATGCCGGCGAATGCTGCATTGACATCGACGATCTTTCCATCCGGAAAGTGCGTCAGGACAATCCCGGCAAGATTGTGATGGAAGACCGCGGAGAATCGGTTTTCAGCTTCGCGAAGTGCCGAGGGTACGGAGATCTGACCGGAAGGTTTTTCGGAACCTGTTCCGGACCGTCGTCGCTTCGGTGAATCTCCGCGTGCGCGCTTCATCACACCTTCTCCCTGGATTGACCCCTCACGCTCTTGCGCTGGGATCAATGTTCCAAGATATGGACAGCGGAAAAATATTCTGCCAACGTAACAAAAGAGCAGGCGAAAGAAAAGTAGATGATCACAATCCCGAACAATTTCTGTACACGTCGCCGGGGACACCGCTTTGCACGGGACGGAGAATCAAGGATCGTTCTTTGCGATCGCAAGATTCAGCGATGTT
>DATJPR010000015.1:0-4254 GCA_035506295.1 Bacteroidota bacterium
AAGGCGCTCAATGCGACAACGCTGGCGGATCACTCGCCCTCACGATTGATCATCGCACCTGCCAGTGCGCTGAGGGAATCGTGGGTGCGCCGCGTTGGGCCGACGGCCGTGTACACCGTCTCCGGCTGGGTGGCGCTGCAAACGCGTCGGCGGACATCGAGCGGGTTCGCGCTTTCGGATCACGCGGATTATCCGGGACTTCTGCAAGCTGTGCGCGACACGGGTGCGGAGCGGATTTCCGTGGATCACGGCTACGTCAATGAATTTTGCGCAGCTTTGCGCAAGGAAGGTCTGACGGCAGAGGTTTTGAGAGAGGAGAAGATCAGGGAGATGTCCAGGTCAGAGGGGGACCAATTGGCGCTCCCATTTTGAGGGTCTGTCCTGGGCCTGTCCCAGGGTCTATCGTAGCCTGTCTCGCGATTTTGTCCATTGGCTACTGTCTACTGACCAGTGTCAATTGGTCTTTTCAGTCCCGGACCTGTCCCGGGCCTGGCCCCGCCCTGTCCCTGCCCTGTCCCCGCCCTGACCCGGGCCTGGCCCCAACTTCTACTTTTGTAACCCTGCGAGTCCTCCCGGCGATAGAAAGCCTCTCGAAGCATCGTCAAGAACCAGTACCCAATCGCAACCCCGGCCGATCCTCAACCAGGGCAGTTCCTTGGAGATCCCCGGCGGCACAAATTCGTGCTCACCAACGTTCTTGATCGTTCCGATTTGCACGGCCTCGCCGTTCCTGGGGTTAAACCACCACGCACGACAGGTATCTCCCGAGATTCTGCCCAATCTCACCGTGATGGGATTGCCGGTCGGGATGTAAGCCAAGAGATAACTTTTTCCCCGAGAGACGACGACATGATCAGAGCATGAGCCCTCACCTTTAATCAGAACGGTTTGGTCCGGTGCGCTTTCGAGCAGCGGTCGGGATTCGACGAGCGCGCGCAAGTACTTCATCTGCATCGCCCCGGAATCCGTTAACGATTGCCACCAGTATCGATGGGCGTGATTTATCGGCTTGTGGGTGCTATCGTAGAACTGCCAGACCGTGTTGCATCCATAAGTATGGCCGCATGCTCCCGCGAAAACCGACCAGTAGGCAATTTGTCGGACGTCGTATGCCTGGAACTCGCCGTTGTCCTCAAGCCAGTTGACCGGATGCTCCTCGTACGCCGGCTCCCCGTTCAATGTGGGTTTGGGGTTCGGGAGATTCCAATCGCTCTCGGACTGCTGATACGCCCGGGGAAGACTATAGTCAGCATGCATGGAGCCCCACATGTTCATGTCAAGCCACGCATCATTTTGGAACCACTGAGATGATGATGCGAAGCAATGGTACGTCATGAACGTCGTGGAGTAGTCTGTTTTCCCCTCAATGGAATGGACGCCATTGGTGCCGTCAGCGATCCCTTTCGCCATCGCGCGCCAGAGGTCGACACTCCCCGGTCGTTCACTGGGAAGCCGGTCTCCCCCCAGCACCCAGATGATGTTCTTCTGCTCTCGATAGCGCATCCCGAGAACATTGCCAAAGTTGTAGCACTGCGTTGCTGTTTCGAAGATCTGGTTGTTCTCGCGGGGTATGACGTACTCTCCCCAACACGGGAGGAGGGCGATATACATCCCTATCTTCGCGGCCGTGTTGATCACAAAATCGACATGGTCCCAGTAGTCGTATTCGCCCGGGACTGATGGATCGTTGCCTGGACTGGTGGCGAGTTTCTCGGGGTCTTTCCCCACGAGAGGGAATGCTCCATAAGCATTTTTCGCGGTGAGCCCGCTCATCTCCGATATCGCCACCGTCTGGATGACATTGAACCCTTGTTCTCTACGGGTTTTCAGGTACATCTCGACTTCCTGCCGGTTCAGGCGATGGATGAGCTCCCAACCTGTGTCGCCGAGCCAGAAGAACGGCGTCCCGTCTTCGCACACGAGATGGTGGCCGTCCGCAGAGGCTTTCAATCGTCCATGGAATTCCGCATCCTGGGCCAACGTGGTTTCAAAGAGGAGTACAAGCAGAATGAGAGTTATGGATTTCGCCATGGCGGCTCTTGAGATGGTTTGTCGGATGGCTTGTGGGAGAATTCAGAATGAACGTAGCAGACACGTTCACAAATAGCAATCCTCGCTTGACCTAACGTCCCCGGCCTATTTCATTTTTCCAGAGGATGTACTATATTAAGGCCGAATCAGGCTCGGGCGATTAGCTCAGTTGGTTCAGAGCGCACGGTTCACATCCGTGAGGTCATAGGTTCAAGTCCTATATCGCCCACTCACCCTTTAATTCTGTCCGGCGAGACAGGCAAGGGAAGCGATGATACTCCACATCTCTCCAGAGCGTAGGCCTTCATCCCGAAATCGGGGATGAAGGCCTTTTCATTTTCTGAAAGGAGCCCAGCGTGCGCAAACTCAAAGCCGAGATCATGGACGCCGCCGCAGTGGAACGAACGCTCACCAGACTGGCGCACGAAATCCTCGAGCGGAACGACGGTGCGCAGGGGATTGCCATCGTGGGGATCCGGACCAGGGGAGAGTTCCTCGCCCGCAGGATCGCGGTGCGGATCGAACAATCGGAGAATGTCAAACTCGATATCGGTTGCCTCGATATCACGCTCTATCGCGACGACCTCCTCGGCAAGCTGGAACAGCCACAGCTGAAATCGACGGAGATTCTCTTCGACATGAATAATAAGAACGTCGTGCTGATCGACGACGTGCTGTACACGGGCCGGACCATCCGCGCGGCGCTCGATGCGCTCGTCGATATCGGCAGGCCGAAGTCGATCCAGCTCGCCGTCCTTATCGACCGCGGACACCGCCAGCTGCCGATCCGCGCAGACTACGTCGGCAAAAACGTGCCAACGTCGTCCCGAGAATCCATCCGCGTCCACGTCAAAGAAGTGGACGGCGAAGACGCGGTGCTCTTGATGCATCCGGAAGAAGATTAAGAAAACGACCAAACATGCCACTCGCTAGCCGACATTTACTGGGCCTGGACGGAATGCCGCGCCAGGATATCCAGCTTATCCTCGATACCGCGGTTTCGTTCCGCGAAGTCCTCGATCGTCCGATCAAGAAGGTGCCCCCCCTGCAAGGGAAAACGATCGCCAACATGTTTTTCGAAAACTCGACGCGGACACGCCTCTCGTTTGAGCTTGCCGAGCGACGGCTCTCCGCGGACGTGCTCGGATTTCAGGCCTCGGGAAGCTCCGTCGCGAAAGGGGAGACCCTCAAAGACACCGCGCGAAACATCGAGGCGATGAAGGTGGACATGGTGGTGATGCGGCACGGTGCCGCAGGAGCGCCGCATTATCTCTCACGTGTGATCGAGGGGCATGTGATCAACGCCGGCGACGGAAACCACGAACACCCGACGCAGGCATTGCTCGACATGTACACGATCCGTGAAAAGCTCGGCCGGCTCGACGGGCTGCACGTCTGCATCGTGGGCGACATCCTCCACAGCCGCGTGGCACGGTCCAACATTTACGGGCTCAAGACCATGGGCGCGAAAGTGTCCGTCTGCGGTCCCGCGACGATGATCCCGCGCGAAATCGAGCGAATGGGCGTCGATGTCTGTCATCATATTGATGAAATCCTCCCGAGCGTCGATGTCCTGAACGTTCTGCGGATTCAGCTCGAGCGCGATGCCGGGCGATTGTTTCCGTCGATCCGCGAGTACCACAATTTCTACGGCATCACGCGCCGGCGCCTCGAGAAGGCGGGGCGGGCGATCACGGTCCTCCATCCCGGGCCCATCAACCGGGATGTCGAACTGACGTCCGATGTGGCCGACAGCGAGAACTCGGTGATTCTCCAGCAGGTGCTGAACGGTGTCGCCGTCAGGATGGCCGTCTTGTATCTTCTTTCAACGCGCTAACAAGGATGATGAGGAGTCATGGCTCAATTTCTGCTCAAGCACGGAACGCTCATTGATCCCGTCTCGGGACATGAGGGGGCAATGGACATTCATGTGGTCGACGGCACCATTGCACAACTCGGCCCCAACCTGTCGGCGCAGTCGGCAGAGGTGATCGATCTCAAAGGGAAGATCCTCGCGCCGGGATTCATCGACATGCACGTCCATCTACGCGAGCCGGGATTCGAGCACAAGGAGACGATCGCGACCGGCGTCGCAGCGGCTGCAGCCGGCGGGTTCACGGCGGTCTGCTGTATGCCCAACACCAATCCTGCAATCGACGATGAGTCGGTCGTGCAGTACGTTCAATCGAAGGCACGGATCGCCCTCGGCGGACTCGTGGATGT
>DATJPR010000016.1:0-3808 GCA_035506295.1 Bacteroidota bacterium
GGAGTCTTTCGCCGCCTGCGTGGATGCGGCCGCATAGGCCGCGGCGGAGTTCGTGATGTCCACCGTGTACATCGGCTTCATGTTGTTGCCCGGCGACATCCGGTTCATGTGAAACTTGATGAGGTATCCGCCGTTGGGCGTTACCACAGCTGACTGTCCCGGCACGGGAGGATCCGTCGGAAAGCCGATGTTTCTGTACGACAGAAGGCACCCGATCGTGAAGTCATGAGCATAGACAGTTTTGAGGGCGGGAACGTTGGTCTGGATGGTATCCGACTGGGCGAACCCCTGAGCGGCGAACATGCACAGGAGGGACATTCCCATGAGCACGTTCAGGATCACGGGGAACATGTGACGACATGGTGCTTTCATATGAGCCTTCGGCCTTTTAGTTTGAAACAAATGTTGTGATACTCGACGGTTCCAGCGCTACTGCGAATCCACCGTTCACGGCCGGAACGTCGGTCCCCTGCTGGCAATTTTTTGATATCGTGGTCGTGTACGGCGTAAACGAAGCCATATGCCCGTTCGCAACAACGAAGCCCTGTTGAATGGGCGAAGATCCGACATTCAACGCGACGATGACGACCTTGGCGGAAGAAGGGCTCTTATAGGCCGAGATCCAGATGTTCCTCTGCGGAGCGGCAGTGCAGTAGATCTTCACATAACCAGGCCGCACAAACCGTGCATATTGCGACATGACAAAGCCACGCTTGGTCACGCTCCCGTCTTCGCCAATCGGCCCGTAGTAGCGGACGATGTACCACCACACATAGGCGTTCATGCCGGCGCTCAGGCAATTATGCATCTCCGTGCCCGTTCCAAGCACTGCTGTCCACGACGTGTCCGTCACGAGGTGTTCCGTCATCCAAACGTCCTTCCCTTTGCTCACGGCAAGCGGATACGGACCCAGCCCTCCTCCATAGATATGTCCGCCGATGATCGCAACATGCGCCGCGGCGGTGGGATCGTTGAGCGTCGAGTCGGACAGCGCATGGACAAAACTCTCGGACTCGGGCATCATGATCCTTGTCCCGATCGTCCCCGCGTTGTTCTTGACAAACTTCAGGAACTGCGTTGCATTCCATGCGCATGACTCGTAGGTCACCCGGGCGTCGGGCTCATTCTGAATGGAGACGGCGTACAGGGGTACGCCATTGCTCGCCATGTAATCGGCAAAGCTTTTGAGGTGCAGGGCGTATGAGGCATAGGAGGAGTCGAACAAGCTCCCGGCGACGATGCTGTCGCTTGTTTTCATGGCAGGAGGAGGCGTCCATGGCGTGGCAAAGACGATCGCGCCGAGCGATTGTGCAAGTTGGGCTGTCGGAAGGTTCGCGCTGAATTCGCTGACATTATCCGTGTACGGAATCCTCAGGCGGAGAATCGAAAACCCGCACTGACCCGGCCCGCTCCCGAACGCCGCCTGCACCTCGTCCGGGGTCATATCGGGCCTCCACGGGAGGATATTTGCTGCGCCGAATCCTCGTATGACTTGCTGAACGCTGTCTGTGGCTAGGGTTGAGGTCACGATCTGCACCTGGTCTGCCACAACATAGTCGAGGGTCGTGTCGCCCTGGATGACGACATTGTTGATCTGCAGGGGGACAATCCGGGGAGAGGTGGTGCCGGTGGTGTCGATGGTCACCGTGAACGTCCCCTCCGACAGCATCGTTGTCCTGAGACCCGGACTTGCCGCGGACATCGGTAGCGAATACGGAAGCGGGAGCGACGCTACACCTTCGTTGCCCCCGCGGAAAACCATCTTCTTCGTCTGCACTTCGCCGCCTGCCTGCAGGCAATAGAAGTACACGCCCGGCACGATCTTGTGCCCGGCGCCGTTCGTACCGTCCCAGAGTATACTGTGCGTCCCGGAGGACTGAATCCCCGCGCTCATCTCGCGAACGACCCGCCCCAGAATGTCGAAGATGGTCACTTTGATGCTTGTGGGGGCATTGAGGGCGTACGGTATCACCGTGGAAGCAGAAAACGGGTTCGGATAGTTTTGCGCAAGCTCGAATTTCGCCGGCAGCGTGTTGGCAGCCGGAACAGAGGTCAGGTTGAGCGTGAGCTGGTAGTGCCCGATCGAATCCGTCTGGGCAGTCAGGATCGTACCAGGAGAGGATGACGAGGCGAACGACACGGAGGCGTTCCGGACATACGCAAATGCTGTTGATACTGTTCCTCTGACTGTCACCGTCTGGGCCGACATAGCGCCCATTCCTCCGGCGCAAATCGATAGCAGCGCAACAAGTGCGCGAGAAATTCTCTTGCCGTATCTCATCGTATCCTCTCAGGGATATTCCAACGGGCTCCATACACCGGACCATCGCCGCCCGTTGAACCGGTCCGGCAAAGTGGAACACAGCGGGGGGATTGAACAACTCTGTGCCGTCGGGAGGATCTCCCCTTCATCCACCACTTCCCTACTTGTATGTGTACAGCCGCAACTTCTGAATTCCGTATTCACCGCCGGGCAGATCGACATGTCTCCCTTGATGATCCTGGTCGCCGTTCATGCGTCGACCCGCGACCCAGGCTCCATGAATGAACGCGCCCTCGTCGAGGCTTTCGATTCCCGCGATCGTTCCATCACCCGACGATGTGCGAACCGTTACCACCACGCCGCTTCCCGCGATGTAGAATTCGTCCTTCCCGGTCATGATGATCATTCCACCGTATCTGGGAGTCTCGCCGGCGACGTGGGCCGCAAAAGGCCAGGAGTATTCGTGCTTCACCGTGAAGATGTAGCCCCCGAGGGGAATCTCCGCGGTCTGTGCCGCGCTATCGAGCAGAAAACCCGCGAGAGTACTCGTTCCCTGATGTTCAAGAATCAAGGGAGAAAGCTGGCGGAGAACATCATACCCTTTCGCAAATTGGCTGGTTCCGGGATCCTCGACAGATTCTATGGAGAATGGATTGTATCCCATCGCACTGTGCCGTGCCATTGCAAAGAAGGCGTTCGCCACACTCTGATGCCTGTCCACTTCGGGGATGAACACCGCGTTTTCGTCACGGTCGTATCTCCCCAGCCACTCCGCGAAATTGCTGAAATAGATATCGGGCGCGAGAAAGTCGATCTTCGGGGCTCCGGCATGCCATACATCCATCAGATGTGGGAGTGGACCGGCGCTCGGGTATTGCCCGGGCTCGTAGTTGGGCCGGATCAACGCCGCGTTCACATACATCGGCAGTGGGTATTCCTTCTTCCCGGCGTGTGCAACGAAGTCCGTGTACTGCGCGAACTGCCAGGCCATGAAGATTTCGTCGGTCGACAGCCCCTGGCCGAACACCTGTTCCCATGTTCCGGACGTTTTCATCCCCGCGCTGCTCCAGGCCTGGCGGAGCTCCTCCGTCAGGGACTGCTTGTGTTCCTGCAGATAGGCGAGCAGCCCTGCGGGCACCTGTCCGGTAAACGCTTTGTCCGCTTCCGCACAATAGTCCCTCGCCTGCGGGATCATGCCGATTTCATTCTCCACCTGGATCATGACGACCGTGTTCGCCTCACCGTCAAACGCGCGGAGGTGTTTCATGAATGCCGCGAACGCTTTCGCGTCTGCATTGCGATTCGTCTCACTGAAGGGCGTAAGGATCTCGAGTGCTCTTCCCTCCCTGGTGCGTGCACGCGGGAAACGCTCTTGATGCGTCTTGACCCACGCGGGCGCATAGCACGACATGCTGTTTTTCCACGAGCCGAACCACAGGACGACAATGTGGAGCTCAGACTTGCGCGCCGACACGAGGAGATCGTCGACGAGCGAAAAATCGCATTTCCCTTCTTCCGGTTCGATGAGTTCCCAGGAGACCGGCA
>DATJPR010000017.1:0-47127 GCA_035506295.1 Bacteroidota bacterium
GGATGCGGGACCTCGAACTGCGGAAGGCGGACTTCAACCGTGGAGTGAGGCGGGACTTCCGCTTCACGCTGAACTACCTGTCCATCGAGAGTGCACTGCAGTACTCCAGAGACCGGTTCAGCAGTCGGATTCTGTACCTCCGCGCTCGCCTTGATAATTGCAGGCTCCTGAGGTTCGTGCGGAAATCTGACGCCGGGAACCAGCGTGATCACGTGCGGATTGTATAGCCGCACGGTGTTGGTTTCTTCGATCGAGACGTTGTCCCAGATCCCGGTGTTTCTGTCCTTGATCGGCTGTATCCAGTCCCATCCGGCAACAAACTGATTTGCGACATTGCGCCCGATGGTCCCGTCTCCTCCCTGTCCGCCATTCGGGTCGCCGACCGGGTCGGGAGGATAGACAAGGACCGCGAGCCGGTTCGTCCCGTCCTTCGAAAGGAATGAGGTGATATTGTACGACTGGCGCAGAAACATCCCGTAGTGCGTCGTGTCGTTCAGTTTGTGCCCGTTGAGGAAAAGGTCGCATCCGTAGTTGACCCCGCGGAGTCGGAGCCAGACCTGTTTGCCATTCGTTGGGATGTCTCGCCGGAACTCCTTCACGAACCAGTAGGTGTAGTACTCGCGTCCCGTGGCGATGATGTCGGGGATGCGCGCATTGTTCATGCCGTAAAACGGATCGGGCACCAGTTTGTTGTTGAGAAGTGTTGTCAGCACCGTGCCGGGGACCGTTGCCGGAAGCCAGCCGGAAAGAGAGAATGTCCGTTGTGATATCACTTCTCCCCTGGCCGCCACGCTCGTGATATTCATGCACGTCCACCCGGAATCGAGGTTCACCTCACGTTCAAGTCGGCCTGCCGGCGGTTGTTGTGTGACGTCGGAGGAGGGCGCGCATCCGGACATTGCCCACAAGGCAAGACAAACAAACGAGAGTGCGATCGGACGGCTGGGGATCATGGCGGTGCCTTGAGATGGAACGGAGGAAGATTCCATTCAAGGTACAACAGAATCGGCTGACCTCAAAGCGTTACCATTGCACACCGTGTGGGCGTTGCCCGCCGCCGCAAGCTCCGGCGGGTAAACAGAAAGGGTCCCGCTGCGATAGAACGCGCAGACTACGACGACATCGAGACTTCCCTCCCAAACCCGTTGCGTATCTGGAGCCCGCGAAACAGATGCGTGTGAACGAGATTCAGTGCGTCCTTGCGCTGTTGCTTGATGCGCGACTCCCACAGTCGGCGCTGGTCGTTTGAAGCATCGGCCGGCGGTTGCTGGATGAGGATCGACAGGATGTTCTTCTTGATCCCTGCATGTTGAGAGGTGGTCTCGAGCGTTTCGCGGAAACTGCGGACTGTGAGGTGATTGCGGATGCCGCAGGCATAGATGATTTTCTTCACAGCGCGATAGAGCGCATGAACATTGCGGTAGTGGAATGCGTACGGATCGTAGTAGTGCGGGATCTCTTTCAAAAAGAGGCGCAGGAGGGGCGTGATGGGGACGGACTCCAGACGGCCGCACTGCTCGCTCCGGCAGTCGAGCTCCTCGGCGCCCGGATCGACCTGCGCGAGCGTCAAGACACAGCTCTCATTGGACCGACAACCCGTGAGGAGGAGGAACATCGTTTGATAGTAGACCGGCCTGTCGCTTTCCCATGCGAAGTCGAAAAACGTCTTCAGCTCGTCCTCCGAAAACGGCTCGGGCGGCGCCGCCGGAGGTGCAATCTTCAAATCTTCGATGACATTGAAGGAAACATACTCCCGTTCCCTCCGGGCAAATTCGAAGAGCGCGGAAAGCTCGCGAAGGATTCGCGCGACCGTGTGGTCCTTGCGCCCTTCGCGCCCGAGCTCATCCCGGAAGGTCGTGATATTGTCGGCCGTATACTCGGTAATCGGCCGATCGCCGAGGAGACGAACAGCGGCCTTTACACTTTGATTGTAGGAATAAACGGTCGCGGGACGCAAAGACCTCGATCGGTAATATTCAGAGGCCAGTTCAGCAAGCGTTGGTGTGGACGACATGATGTTCTCCTTTGATTCACCAGCAAGAATTCCCCGGGCGCACGGCGCGGCGGGCGAGGCGACAGCGTTTGTTGTTCTCCTGTTTGCGAGAGGCGTTAACTTCCCGTTTCGCGCTTCGCGTCGTTCAGCGATGCCTTCAGTTTTATCAAATGGTCTTCCGCGATATCCAGGAGGCCGGTTTCTTCCGTCAGCTCTCTCCGAAGTCCCTGGCAATAACTCTCTGCCAGGCGAACCTTGTCCTGGAATGCCTCCTGATCAGATTCGGATGATCGTTCCAGCGCGGCAAATTGCCTGATGAAATCCTGCACGCCCCAGAGTTTCAGTTGACGGGTCCGATAGACCGAGATCAGATCGATGAAGGCATTGACAAAACCGGAGATCTTTTCTCGTGAATTGTCGGCATGGTCCTTCATGGGTGATCTCCTCTCTATGGAAGTCCGGCACCTCTTCGTAGCTATATATCCGCAAAGGATGACAAACTGGAGATTTTCGCCGATTTTTGTTGACGCCGAACCATGGTGTAATCTGTTGTATTGCAAGGAGTTACGCCGGATCAAACGAACGCGCTTGAACTTTGGACGTGGGCGACATACATTCCCGGGCAAGAATCTCCCTTCTCCGACTGCTACCACCGCAACCCGTCACCATCCATTGGAGGTCCTCATGCCCCGACATGTCGTCGATACCGTAGGACGCAAGAACCTGCGCGACCAGCTCAAGGTGTTCAAGGCCGCGAAGGACATCACGGTGCTCCACCGGACGTTGAAGGAGGATGAATTCTATCCGGCGCATGATCATCGGACCGAATCGCCGAAATACAAGGTGGTCCACGACAAGCTCGTTGGCGAAATGGATCTTCCGTGTCTCTCCTGCGGTGTGAAGAAATCGGTCCTCGACGATCCCGTGAAGCGGAAGGACCCGAAGTTGAATCCGTATGGCGCGAAGCAGATGGAGACGCATCATCATATCATCGAGTGGGCCCTCGCTAATGCCGTGGATACGGCCAAATTCAATTCGATGATCCTGCCAAACCTCGCGCGAGCGCATCCTGACCGGCAGGATTACAAGACCCCGTTCACGGATCAACAGGTCCGCGATTGGGTCGATCACGACGAGAATAATCTCTGGGTGTTGTGCGACGTGCATCATCGGGCGCCGCTTCTCGGCATTCATTGGATCACCTATCCGATCTGGGGCCCGCAGAATCTTCTCAACGACGCCTTTGAGGATTTTGTGAGGAAACAGATTCAGCAGGATCGCGGAGCAGAGAGCTCCGGCGGCAGGACGTCTGTATCGAAGCCCCCGGCAAAAAAAAGATCTCCGGCCAGGCGGAAGCGCACGCCTCCGGCACGCAGGAAATCGACGTCAAGGCGATAGCCCGGACGCGGCACAAAGCACTGCTCTTTTGTATTTATGGGATCACGAGGGAGCGCTCCTGGCGTTGTCGCTCCTCATGAGGGTAGGAGATTGATAGAGATTTGTCCGGCATTTTGCATGGCACGAAGGTTGAGCACTCGTGGAGGGGTATTCCAGTCCAAAAAGGACCCTGACCATGATCAAACTGAGTGCTTTCCTTGCCGGGATCGCGGTGCTTGCGATCTCGGACCCGGGGTGCAAGAACAGTACCGGTCCCGGCGACCCGGCTTCGAACGCGCCGTACATCCCGGCGTATGGAGCGGTGACAGTCAATCACCAGACGATCGATCTCACCCGTGTGCCGCTGAACGCCATCGACAGCGCCCGTTCGAAATTGAAGATCGCCTACGGCCACACTTCCCACGGCAGTCAACTGATCACCGGCATGGATGGTCTCGTCTCCTTCAAAGGAGATGCCTACCGGTTCAGTGCGAGCGGAGCGGGTGGCGCGCTCACGCTGCATGACACTCCATTTACCGGAGCGAGCGATCTCGGCGCACCCGATCGAACATCATGGGCCTCCGCAACGCGAACGTATCTTCAGGCCAACCCGGACATCAATGTCGTGATCTGGTCATGGTGCGGAGAGGTCAGCAGCGCTTCGGAGGGCGACATCACGACGTATCTTGATTTGATGAACGGGCTCGAGAGGGATTACCCGGCCGTGAGGTTCGTGTACATGACGGGTCATCTTGACGGCAGTGGACTCACCGGAAATCTGCATCTCCGGAACGAGCAGATCCGCGCCTACTGTGCGGCAAACAACAAGACGCTCTTCGACTTCGCCGACATCGAGTCCTACAACCCGGATGGGACATACTTCGGCGACAAGAAGCCGAACGACAATTGTGACTACGATGCGAACGGCGACGGTACGCTGGAGGGAAACTGGGCAATCGAGTGGCAGAACGCACACCCGGGCGCGTGGTTTCAGTGCAGTCCTGCGCATACGCAGCCGCTGAACGGGAACATGAAAGCGTACGCTGCCTGGTGGCTGTGGGCACGGCTGGCCGGGTGGCCCGGGGTTTGACCGCGTTCGGCCGGACTACAGGACGGCCCGGCGACGGAGATCGTTGCCGGTCGCGAACGCGAGAGGCGAGGTGTGAATGATGGCGGCGCGCGATTGCACTTGTGCCACGACGCCGGTCATACGGTCTTTGGCCTGCGCGAGATAGTCGATGCGAAGCGGCATATGCTCCGCGATTCTCGAAAGGTACGCGGCATCGAACCGCTGTCGCTGCCTGGCAATGGCTTCGAGGGCGAGGTAGAGACAGCTGCGCGTCATCAGGTCAATGATCGGCTTCTGTCCTCCGTCCGGCCGCTCGAGCCCGCTCGCCAGCGTTGCCTGGAGAAAATTCAGGAATTGGTTGACCGTTTTTTCGAGCCTTCCCTGTCTCGCGGCGCGCGTGAAGGCGGTCGATGAATCCGTCTGATCGTCTTCCACAAGATCCTGCAGGTCGTCAAGCATCTGGAGGGCCACACCGTAGAGGAACGTGCACATCGCGAGTTCCTCGTCGAGATCGCCGGAGATCAGGCAGCCGTCGACGAGGACAGAGGTCCCCCCCTTGAGAAACGTGATGGCCAGCAGCTCTGTCTCGCCTCCTGTGATCCTCCCGCCGCGGAGCAACACACCCTTCTTCTGCCCCGCGTGGATCGCGCGAAGAGTCTGATACACCACGGGATGCGATGATCTTGGGAATTCCCGTTCGATCATGACGATGAGGCGGTCGACGGGAACGATCGCCTTGTTGCGACTCCTGTTCGGCACACCGGCAAGCCGATCGGAAAGCCAGGAGAGAAACGCCTCGATGTTCTCGCGGGACTGGTTCGCCGCGTCAATCATGTTGTCGGTGAAGGGATACAACATGCTGTACGCGAAGGACGACGGAGTCATGGTGAGGGGACGCTCGAACAGCCGCTGAATGCTGTTGAATACCCATTGATTTCTCAGCGCCTGGTGGACATCTTCCATCGGCAGCGAGGAGTCGAACGCATTGGCCGCGTCGGCGAACTCGTGCGCGGTGCGCTCGCACTCGTTCATGAACCTTTCGGTCTCTTCGTCGACCTCCCGGATCAGGGAGCCGAGGAGGGAGCTGCGCATCCGGTCCCGGAATTCCGCCCGCTCGGCCTGTGTCAGGTTGTTGCGATGCTCGTAGACGGACGAGACCCTGGAAATCGTCTGCTCGATGTGTTGTTCCTGCCTTGACTGCTCTTCGGGGGAATACCGGTCGAGGCCTTCCGGAAACGTCTGCGGCGTGTCGTTCCAGCGCCTCAGACATTCATCGTTCCACCGCTCGACATCCCTGTTGAAAAACTCGTCATCGTATTTGCGATCGATCATAGTGGTGGGCAACTCCCCGGAGTGATTCTTCTAGTACGGGCAAAACAGGAGCTTGTTCCATTGCCCTTCATCAGATTTTTCCGTTGCTTTGAGTGCTGCATTTCGTTCTCTCATCATTACCCATCTCAGGAAATCCTCCATGGCAACGACACTCGACAACCTGAAGGAATCGTTTGCCGGCGAAAGCCAGGCGTACCAGAAATATGTCGCATTCGCGAAGAAGGCGGAGCATGACGGCTTCGCCACCGTCGCACGGTTGTTCCGGCTCACTGCGGAAGCAGAGAAGCTTCACGCGGAAGGGCACCTCAAGGCTCTCGACGGCATCGGCTCGACGCTGCAGAATCTTCAAGACGCGGTGAAGGGAGAAACCTACGAGTACACAACGATGTACCCTCCGATGGTCGAGCAGGCTGCCAAAGATGCACACAAGGCGCACAGGATGTTCTCCTACGCCGTTGCGGCAGAGGCGGTCCATGCAAAGCTCTATTCCCTCGCCATTGACGCCGTCAAAGGAGGAAAAGATCTGCAGGTGAAGGACTTTTTCCTTTGTCCCGTCTGCGGCTACATCGAACTCGGCAAAGCGCCCGAAGAGTGCCCCGTGTGCGGGACCAAAGGCACCAAGTTCATCAAGGGATAAAAATAAATTGTCACTTGTCAATTGATAATCGACAAGTGACAATTGGTGCCGTCTCTCGATTGGCTCTACTCCAGCACGTGGATGTTCTTCGCGTGGCACATGTCCTTGAGGACCTTCGGCCAGACGGTGACGCTCACCTCGCCGAGGTGCGCCTTCTTGAGAAGAAGCATATACGTTCGTGACTGACCGATCCCGCCGCCGATGCTGAGCGGAAGCTGGCCGGTGATGATCCCCTGGTGGTACGGCAACTTCAGGAAATCCGTCTGCCCTGACATTTCAAGTTGTTTCCGCAGGCTGTCGGCGTCGACCCTGATGCCCATCGAAGTGAGCTCATGGCGCCGTTTGGTGACATGGTTCCAGACGAGGATGTCGCCGTTGAGGCCGTGCATCGGGCGGCCGTCCTTTGACTTCGTTTCTGTGATCCAGTCGTCGTAGTCGGCTGCGCGATTTTCGTGCGGATAGCCGTCTTTCAGCGGCCAGCCGATGCCGATGATGAAGACGGCGGGATACTTCTGGAGGATCTCCGTTTCGCGCGCCTTCCGCGGGAGCTCGGGATACATATCGAGGATATCCTCGGCGTGGAGAAACGTCAGCTCGTCGGGGAGATTGGGATACTTCCTGGTTTTCAATTTCGGGTAGATCTTTTGCACGTGGCGTTCCGCGCCCTTGAGGACCTTCCAGATCCCGCGGACCACCTCCTGGAGGAATTTGAGATTGCGCTGCTTGGCGGTGATGGCGCGTTCCCAGTCCCACTGGTCGACGTAGGCGCTGTGGTCGTGGTCGAGGAAATAGTCTTTCCGCACAGCGCGCATGTCGGTGCAGAGGCCCTCGCCGGGTTTGAAGGCGAGCTCCTTGAGCGCAACGCGCTTCCATTTCGTGGCCGCCTGGACGACCTGCGCGTCCAGCGGATGCAGGTCCCGGTCATTGGAAATGTGAAACTGAATCGGCGTGCGTGACCCGTCCCGATCCAGGAGGTCATTCACCCCGCTCTCGACGTCCACGATCAACGGCACCTGGACCATCATCAGGTGAAGTTCCTTGCAAAGATGATCCTCGATGTATTCTTTGATTTCAAAAATCGCCCGCTGGGTCTCCTTCGGTGTGAGCAGGGAACGATAGTCGGAAGGGAGGATCTTCTCCAATTCGTTGTAGTCGCCAATTCCCGGTCCAGCCAAGTCAGCTCTTTTGTCCGGCATAACAGTGCTCCTTAGCGTAGGGTGGATATGAAAAGACGCCTACCATCGGATCGACAGCAAGGCGTCATAAAAGAAGAACGGCGAAACGTGTGAATGTAGCGCGCGCTCCGATGAATGTCAAGAACATCTCCGCCGCAATCATCTGCACTTGATTATGCGGGCGATCGGAAGTACCTTGAAAAGATTTGAACATGTCACTTACACCAGGACGGACTCCCTATGACGCTGGATGAGTTGAAAACCGCGGTGAACAATCTCACCGTCGAGGAACGCCGAAAGCTCGCGGTGTTCATCCTCGATCTCGAAAAAGAGCATCTGAAGAATACGATCGGTCCGCAGATCTCCGAAGATCTTCAAGCGCTGTCGAAGGTGCTGCAAGACGCCGCGGAGAAGATCAAACGGACGGTCAAAGGGTCGTTCTAGGTTGGCACCATTCTTGTCGTCTCCCTCATGATTCACCCCGACTATCAGGCGATCTCACACCGGTTCCGGCATGCAGGCCCGTGGACCGATGAGATTCCCATTGCCATCCCCGACGCCGGCGTCGAGCTGTTCAATCTCTCGTTTGTCAGCAAGCGCAACGAGTATTTGCTGGGGCGCGAGGGGTACCGTTGCGAGGAGCATAACCTGAATTTCCCGGCGGAGCGTACTGTCCATTCTCCCGAAGACGTGCTCATCGGTCAGAACATCGCCTTCCGCTATCCGCTGGTGCGTGAAGCAGGTTCGGGGAGAGGGAAACACCGCCACGGCGTGATCGTTCTCCACGGCTTGAACGAACGCTCCTTCAGCAAGTACATACCGTGGGCGTTCCACATCTGGAAAAGCGTGCAATCGCCGGTGCTGCTCTTCCCTCTGACGTTTCACATCAACCGTGTCAGTCCGCGGTGGGCGTTCGAGCAGCAGGCAAACCTCGAAGGACGGAGGGCGATCGCCGGCAACGAAAACGTGCACCGCTTCAATGCGGTCATCAGCCACCGCCTCGGAACGCACCCCGAGCGGTTCATCTGGGGGGCGATCCAGTCCTTCTGGGACATTGTCGATCTCGTCCGGACCATCCGCCAGGGGAATCACCCGCATTTTGCAGAAGATGCCCGGATCGATCTTCTCGGCTTTTCGGCGGGAGGATATGTCGCGCTCGCACTGATGCTGGACGATCCGGAAGGGCTCTTTTCCGACAGCCGCGCCGTCATCTTCGCCTCGGGTTCGATGGTCCGCGATGTGAATCTCTCGTCCATGCTGATCGTGGATCAGGCGGCGGAGGTCGCGCTGATGAATATGTACGTCAAGCACCGCCGCAAGCTCTCGGGTCCGCGCCTTCTCCACTGGATGGGCGAGCATCATGAAGGGCAATGGTTCAACTGCTTCTGCGATCTGATGCCCGACCGGGCGAAGCTTGACCCGCGGCTCCGGCAGATCGCGTCGCGCGTCGTCGGGATTGCGAACACCAACGATTCCGTCTTTCCCTTCGGCGCGATTCACAATACACTCCAGGGAAACCATCGCGACATCCCGGTCCGCATCGAGGAGATCGACCTCGGCATCCACGAGAACCCCTTCGCGATCCCGGCGTACGACTGGCGTGATCGGGCTATCATGACGCAGTTTCTCTCGGTGCCGCTGTTCGGCACAGGGTTCGAGCGGTTTGTTCACGTGGCGGGATCGCATCTCGCGCGTTGCACTTAGTGCCGTTCCAACACACTGATGGTACGGAAAAGCTCATGAGTTATATGTTGGAACGAACACGGTGCCCCTACACTCTATAAAAAGAATTCGTTGGAGGGGCACGAGTCGCCCGATCTTATCCCGGCGAATCTTTTCCGTCCACATCAATCTGGAACCCATGCGTCGATTCGTCCTCCCGGCTTTTGTCCTCGCCCTCTCCATTCTTCTCCCCGGCTGTCTCCCGTTTACTTCCGTTACTTCTCACCAGTCGTTCGTCCGGGTGCGGGGAACGCATTTCGTCCTTGACCACCGTCCCTATTACTATGCAGGCGTGAATCTCTGGTACGGCTGTTACCTCGGTTCGCCGGGTCCGACCGGGGATCGGCCGCGGCTTGTCAGGGAGTTGGACTCGCTGAAGGCGTTCGGCCTTGCGAACCTGCGCGTGCTTGGAGCATCCGAGCAATCAACCATCCAGCATTCCATCAAGCCGGCGATCCAGCAGGCCCCCGGAGTGTACGATGAGAATCTCCTCGAGGGCCTGGATTTTCTTCTCGCCGAGATGGCGAAGCGGGACATGTATGCCGTGGTCTTCCTGAACAACTACTGGGAGTGGTCGGGCGGGATGGCGCAGTATGTCGGATGGACGGACAGCACGCGCACCGCGGATCCCGAGAATTCGCCGGGCGGATGGGGTGAGTTCATGGATTCGTCGGCGACATTTTATGGAAAGCCAAGAGCGGTGGCCCTCTACTATAGATATCTTCGGGCGGTCATCGGCAGGCGGAACACCGTGAACGGGCGGCTGTATGCCCAGGATCCCACGATCATGGCCTGGCAACTCGCCAATGAGCCGCGGCCCGGGAGAGGTTGGAAGGCGGACGACCCCAGGCTTTTTGGTTTTTATCGATGGGTGGACAGTACCGCGCACTACATTCATCTCCTCGACACCAACCACCTTGTCTCGACAGGCAGCGAAGGGACGGTGGGGATGGACATGTCCGAACAGTACTTTCTTGAAGCTCATCGGTCACGGTACGTCGACTACCTTACGCTCCATCTCTGGCCGAAGAACTGGGGTTGGTTCGATCCCGACAAGATCCGCGAGACGCTCGGTCCGTCCGAACAAAAGGCAGGGGCATACCTCGCAGAGCATATCCGGATGGCGAGACAACTCGGCAAGCCGATCGTGATGGAGGAATTCGGGATGTCCAGGGACAGCGCCAATTGCGATGCCGGTGGCCCGTCAACTGCCCGCGATCATTACTTCGGCGTCATTTTGAAAATGGTGTATGACTCGGCCAGGGCGGGTTCGCCGATGGCGGGGTCGAATATCTGGACGTGGGGAGGCGAGGGGCGCGCCGCACATCCCGATCATGTCTGGCGGGTGGGCGACCCCTTCGTCGGTGACCCGCCGCAGGAGCCCCAGGGATTCAATTCTATCTCTCTGGGTGACCGATCCACGCTCGCCATCATCCAGGAGCACGCTTTCTCCATGCTCAACATCGGTTTCAGCGCAGTACCCCTTTCGGAGGACAGGCCATGAAATTCCGTTCCGCAATTGCGCTCGTCGCTCTCTCGCTCCAATGGGCGTTCGCCCAGCCCAACACCGTCAGCATCCTTGCGACCGGCGCTGTCGGCGATGGGACGACTCTGAATACCCAGGCGATCCAGCGCGCGATCGATTCGGTGGCGCGCATGGGCGGTGGGACCGTCCTCGTTCCTCCCGGGGTCTTCGTCTCGGGGACGCTCTCGTTGAAGAACTTCGTCACGCTGCATCTCGACAACGGCGCCACGCTGAAGGGAAGCCCACGACTGGAGGACTACACCTACGGCGGGAAACGGGTCGGCCTGCTCTTCACGCAGAACGCCCACGACATCACCATCGAAGGGGAAGGAACGATCGACGGCAATGGCGACACGTTCATGGACTTCACCCGCGCCAAGGTCATGTCGGGCGAATCCGTGATGTACACGCGGCAGAAGGACAATTTCCGGAAGGTCGAATCCGGGCTCGGGGACGGCCCGGTATGGCCGAAAGACCGTCCGTTCCAGATGGTCATCTTCTCGAACTGCAAGAACGTCGCCATGCGCGATGTGAAGGTCACCAATTCCTCGTTCTGGACCCTGCATTTTGCCGACTGTGAGGACGTGATCCTGACAGGGGCGACCATCACCGGGAATCTCATGGTGGGGAACAATGACGGCGTCGACTTCACCTCCTGTCGGAACGTCAGGGTGTCCGATTGCGTGATCGAGACCGGAGACGATGCGATCGTTGTCACCGGCTACAATCACCACTACGATCTCCCCGGGTATCAGTACCTGAGCCACCCGTGCGAGAATGTTACCGTGACCAATTGTACGCTTGTCTCCCGGTCGAGCGCAATACGGATCGGCGGGTTCGATCAGAACCCGATGCGGAACATCGTGTTCTCAAACATCACCATCACGAATTCCCATCGCGGCATCGGACTGTTCGCGCGTGATGCGGGAGCAATCGAAAACGTGCTCTTCGAAAACATCGTGATTCAGACGCGGCTGCATTCAGGAGACTGGTGGGGGAACGGCGAGCCGATTCACCTTTCGGCGGTGCGCCTGACGAAAGATGTCCCGCTCGGCGGGATCCACAACGTGCAGTTCCGCGGGATCATCTGCAAAGGGGAGGCGGGCATCCTGGTGTACGGGAGCGATGAGAGCGTCATCACGGATGTGACGTTCCAGGATGTCAGGATGGAGGTGACCGAAAGCCCGTTCACCGCGGTGGCGGGCGGCAACTTCGACCTGCGGCCTGTGCTGGATCCCAAGCTCCAGCTTTTTGCGCACGACATCCCCGGCATCTACGCACAGTATGTGAACAATCTCCGGCTCCGCGATGTGACCGTCAAGTGGGACAAGGTCACTCAACCCTTCTTCACGAACGCTCTGGATGTGGAACACTTCGACGGGCTGGATGTGGACGGCTTTCACGGCATGGCGGCGCCGGGCGCGAAGAACGCCGCCCCCATCCTCTTGCGCGACGGCAGCCATGCCAGCCTCAACGTCGGCGGGCTGCGCATCGAAGAACACCATCTACGGTCGTCCTCCGGCGCCTCCTGGAAGAAGTGACCCGTTCTGCCGGGAGTACGCGATCTCGATGCGCGCGACCTGGCTGTGATCGACCAGCGTGATCTTCACAAACCTGTCGGCCGCAGGGAAGTCCGTTGCCGTAAAAACCACCGGGCAGTAGAAGCCGTAGAAGTTCGTGAAGTTCGGGATGAAGTCGCGCCGCGATTCGCGGAGCGTCATCGTCTCCGCTGAAGGGCCGGAGAAGATCTCCATCCCAAGCGCGGAATCGCTCGTTGTCGCGAAGACCTTCACCGTTACCGTGTCAATGGCGCCCCCAAGCCGATAGACAATGAAGCTGCTGTCGGCTCCACGAACTCGATCCATGTCTTCCTTTGCCCTCACCAGGTCCTGCAGTGTCATAAAGGTCAAATCTCCTCCGTGCGCAAACCAGAGAGAACTGTCGCGCATTTCGTCGATGAGGAGACGGTACGCGACGGATACAGGTCCCACGACGCGTGACGGCTCCGACACGCCGCTCGGATTTTGTGCGCGGATCCTGTAGTCGTACGAGTGGCCCACCATTGCCAGAGTGTCCGCGAACAGCGAAGTGTAGCGCGCCTCCGCATCGGTGACCTCCGAGGCGATGACTTTCCACGAGCTGTCCGCTCCTTCCTCCTTTCGTTCGATCACGTACGACGTCGCCCCCGTCGATCCCTGCCACGAAATCTTGAACGGCGTCGCGATCGGGAGAAGACGCGGAGGCGCGGGAAGGGGAAGAGGCGCAGGTGCTTTGCCGGCGATTGCAGCTGCCTTCACGTGGAAGAGGGAATCGACCGCGATCTCGTCCCACGCCGACCCCGAAGCAAACCCCGGCCACCGGTACGCGTTCTGGTGATAGTAGAAACCGCCGTCGCGATTATGCTGGCGCATGCTCCAGATCATGATGCCGTTGATCCCATCGGCGATGACCGTGTCCAGGATCGCAGCGATGTCGGGTGTGGGAATGAATCCGAATTCTCCGACGATATACGGCTTCCGGGTTTTCGCGAGGGCGCGGTTCTCGCGAATATAGTCCATGATCCGGTCGGGCCGGTCGTAGTGATGCGTCTCGACGATCCCGATGTTCGTGTCCGCGAGATAGTCCTCGGAGATCGATCTCTCATTCGCCCCCGCCATGATCAGATGATGCGGATCGAGGCTCCTGACGTAGGCCGCGATCATGGTATTCCACGAGGTCGGACAATCAAGCTCGTTGCCGGTCTCCCAGCAGAGGATCGCCTTGTCGTCTTTGTAACGAACACCCGTGACGGTATTGACCCGGTTGACGATGTAATCGACGGTTTTCTTGAAGTCGGCGATCAGCAGAGTGTCCGTCCAGAAGTCCGAGGCCTTCTTCCCACGGAAGTGCGCATACTCGGCCGGCCCTCCCCACCACCACCAGTTGTCGACGAAGGGTATGATGACCCGCACCCCGATCCTGTTTGCTGCGGCAAGCATGGTGTCGTACGAGGCGAACGCCTGTTCGTTGAATTGACCCGGCCCCAGTACATGTCGGACGATCGCGGTGTCATCCGTCTCCTTCCGCAAAGAGGGGACATACATCCGCACCACCTGACCTCCGGCCTGGTGGATCGCCTCCAGCGCATCGTTGATCTCGAACGCGTCCGCCGGCCGCCAGGGATTCGGCTGGGCGAACCGCATGTTGTCTTCGATGTAGACAAGCGTGGGGATGTTGAACGAGATGAAACGGATCGTCGTGTCGCCGTCCAGAAGAGAGTCGCCGCTTGCCGTCACGAAGTTCTTGAATTGCGCTTCAGCATAGTGTGTGCAGGACACGAGGAGCAGTGCGAACACGGCGTATCGAAAGGTGATGGTCATACAACTCCTGTCGGAAAAAGACAATGTCAAACGCTTATCAAAATAATAAATCTTATCAAAAGAATAGGCGGTTTTCGAAAGATCTTCGAGAAAATGGCATCTGTATGGCGTCTGTAAGTTAGCACGATACTTGCACTTGTTGAAGGGGTAATTCCCTCAGGCGGGCACCTCTACGACAAATCTCCTGCTTCCTGCCGTTCAACGACGCACCTGAGCTTTCATTCTACGAGGTGGAATGCTATGAAAAAGGACGCGCAACTTGCCGAGACAATGTTGTCGATCCTCAACGAGGGGATTCTCAAACGGTGGTATCCCCTGGTGGTCGACCGGGAATGTGGCGGTTACTATACCAACGTTACCAGGGATTGGACCCTTCCCGCCGAACAGGACAAAATGATTGTGTCGCAGGCGCGGCATATCTGGACAACTTCGAAGGCCGCATCCTTCCTTCCCGAACGAGGGTTCTACGAAGACGTGGCAAAACACGGCCTCCGGTTTCTCCGTGACGTCATGTGGGACCACACTTTTGGCGGCTTCTACCAGATTCGCAGCCGGAATGGGGGCCCGACGGAAACGAGGGGATGGAGGGATGAGAAACGGACTTACGGCGAGGCGTTCGCCGTCTACGGCCTCGCGGCGCTGTACGCGCAGACCGGCGATCCCTCGGCCCTGGCAACAGCACAGACCGGATTTCATTGGATCGAGGAACATGCGTTCGATCCGGACTACAAGGGATACTTCCAGTTCCTGACCCGCGAGGGGAGGCCGTTCGGGCTGAACGATCCGTATGTCTCCATCGCGTCGGACTCCAATGAAGTGGGATTCAAGGATCAAAACTCTTCCATCCATCTTCTCGAAGCGTATACAGAGCTCTACAACGTCTGGAAGGACGAGCACCTGCGGACCCAGCTTGCTTCGATCCTTGCGTTGATCCGGGACACCATGGTTCACCCGCTGGGGTACCTCCAGCTCTTCTTCCATCCGGACTGGACTCCGGTCTCCTTCCGCGACGCCGAGCCGGCGGTCCGCGAAGCGAACTTCGGGCTCGATCACATCTCGTTCGGACATGACTACGAAACAGCCTTTCTGATGCTTGAAGCGTCGCATGCCCTCGGGCTCGAAGATGACGTCAGGACGCTGACCGTCGGGAAGCGGATGTTGGACCACGCACTCGCGAATGGTTGGGACAAGGAACGCGGAGGGTTCTGGGATGGTTCGTACTACTTCAAAGGTGACGAAAAGTGCACCGTTGTTCACCACACGAAGAACTGGTGGGCTCAAGCGGAAGCGTTGAACATCCTTCTCCTCTTCTCGCGCATCTTTCCCGATGGACCGTACGAGGAATACTTCCAGAAGCAGTGGGCGTACGTCGACAGCTACATCATCGATCATGAACGCGGAGACTGGTTCGAGGGGGGACTCGACTATGAGCCGCACTTCAGGGACGCGCCGAAGAGCCACATGTGGAAGTGCACGTACCACACCAGCCGCGCGTTGATGAACTGCATCGCGCTGCTTTCCGATTCGCCTCCCCGCGGCGCGGGAGAAGGGTTTGAGCCGAAGAAGGCGGAGTTGATGCGCTTCATCGACCATTGGAAGGCCCTCGCCGGCAGTCTCACCGTCCATTCCGTCTGAGCAGACCGGTGAAGATAATAAAACAGGCAGGGCGCCCATCCACCAGAGGCCCCTGCCTGCTTTGTTACCCTCGCTGCTGCTGCAGCTGGGAGGAGGCTATTTCGTTTTCAGTTTCTGATTCTTTTTGATAAGGGCGACCCGTTGCTGTACGCACGCCGCGCTCCGTAGTGGATCTTCCGGGGTGTGCAGGACGTAGTCGAGCAGACGCTCGACGGTCGAGGTGGCCACATGCATGCGCGTGTCGGACGACGCATAGTAGATCATGACGTCGCCATTGTCCCGGGCCACCCAGCCGTTGCTGAACACCACATTGGAGACGTCGCCCACGCGTTCCGCCCCATCGGGCGCGATGAAGTATCCGCCGGGTTGCGCGATGACCTTGCACGGCTCTTTGAGGTCGGTGAGGAACAAATACAGAACATACCGCAATCCCGCGGCCGTGTTTCGAACGCCATGGGCCAGTTGCAGCCATCCTTTGTCCGTTTTGATCGGCGCCGGACCGAGGCCGTTCTTGACCTCCTTGATCGTGTGGTAGAGACGATCGTCGATGATCAGTTCGTGGTCGATCACGGCGGGGCTCATGGAATCCGACAGGCCCCATCCGATGCCGCCGCCCGATCCGGCCTCGATGAATCCGTCTTGCGGCCTGGTGTAGAAAGCATATTTGCCGTGATAGAATTCCGGATGGAGCACAACGTTGCGCTGCTGTGGCGATTTAGTCCGGAGGTCGGGAAGGCGTTCCCACGAGATGAAGTCTTTCGTGCGGGCGATGCCGGCTTGTGCCGTCGCCGACGAAAGATCGCCGCGCGGGGCATTGGGCTCCTTGCGTTCACTGCAGAAGATGCCGTAGAACCAGCCGTCCTCATGCTTCGCCACGCGCAGATCATAGACGTTGATGTCCGGGTCTTCGGTTTCCGGCATGACGATCGGAAGGTCCCAGAACCGGAACTTGTCAAGGCCGTTCCGCGATTCAGCGACGGCAAAGAACGACTTGCGGTCGACGCCTTCCACCCGGACAAAGAGCAGGATCTTCCCGTTGTGTTCGATGGCGCCCGAATTGAACGCAGCGTTGATCCCCATTCGCTCCATCAGGAATGGGTTCGTCCTGAAGTCGAGATCGTACCGCCAGGAAAGCGGCGTATGCTCAGCGGTGACGACAGGATGGACGTATCGCTGGTAGACGCCGTTGCCGTTCTTGGCCTTGAAGTTCGGACGGCGGATCAGCGCCTCATGCTTGGATGTGAGGGCCTTCAGTTTTCTGTTGAACTCCGGACGGGTCATGAGGCTGTGCCTGCAGTGAATAGCGCACCCAACAAACCTCACAAACAATGCCATCAGAGAAGAGCCGTCCAGTGAGAAATTATGGGGAAGTGACTTGAGATTCGTCTGAAGCCCTTTATTACTGTAATAAAAGGTTATACTATTGATAATCGCTGCGATATCTCGCTCCTCCAACACGCTCGCTCTTGCCCGATCTTGACGTGGCAAGGGAATTGTTCCAGTGCAATTCAATTTTCCCGCACACGAGGCTTCTCAATGAAATTCCTGTCCATGTTCTTTCTTCTCGCCTTCGTTGTCCTCGTCTCTCCTGTATTCGCAGGCCCCGCGCCGAATCGGTTGGCCTCGGTCTTTTCCGACAACATGGTGCTCCAGCAACAGCGCGCTGTGCCGGTGTGGGGCAACGGCTCACCGGGGGCGGCGGTGTCGGTGCAGGCATCGTGGGGGAAGTCAGCATCGGGAACGGTCGGTGTCGACAGCGCATGGCAGGTTCGCCTGCAGACGCCCCGCGCCGGAGGTCCCTTCACGCTCGAGATTCATGTGGGGGACTCGCTTTTCACGCTCAAGAATGTCATGGTCGGCGAAGTCTGGCTTTGCTCCGGACAGTCCAACATGGAGATGCCCCTGCAGGGATGGCCGCCGAACGCTGTCATCGACAGTTCTGCCAGGGAGATCCGTGAGGCGACATACGGCGACATCAGACTTCTCACGGTGCCGCGCGCGGCATCGCTCCTGCCGCTCTCGACCTTCAACGCACGTTGGGTCGAATGCTCGCCGGCGACTGCGTCCGGCTTCAGCGCCACCGCGTACTTCTTCGGGAGGGCCCTCTATAAGAAGCTGCACGTTCCCATCGGCCTGGTTCATTCGAGCTGGGGCGGGACTCCGGCCGAGGCGTGGACGGGACTCGATACGCTTGCCCGCTTCCCGGAATATGACACGGTGCTTTCGAAGATGACTGCGGCGCGGGAAAGCCTGGGTGTCTTCGCTCGCTGGTTGTCGCAGTATCCGATGATCGATATGCGTGGGACGGTCGCGCCGGACCGCTGGGCCGGGCTGAAGTTCCGTGACGATTCGTGCGCTCTGGCTGCATACCCTGACAGCCTCTGGCCGACCATGCAGTTGCCGCGGCTCTGGGAGACGACGGACATGGGGAACTTCGACGGGGTGGTATGGTTCAGGAGAACCATCGAGATGCCGAAGTCATGGGAAGGGAGAGAACTTGTTCTGGAACTCGGTCCGATCGACGACATGGACATCACCTACGTGAACGGGACGCGTGTCGGCGGCTACGAATCCGAGGGATACTATGCGATGAACCGGGTCTACACGATTCCCACGACATCGGTGAGAGATTCGCTTCTTCATATCGCAGTCCGCGTGCTGGACTACCAGGGAGGAGGAGGGATCTGGGGGAACGGCCAACGCATGCGCGTGCACCCGGCGGGTTCCGATTCATCGATCGCGCTGGAGGGCACGTGGCGTTATTGGCCCGTCGCAGATCTGGTGAGCGGGGTGTTCTATATCTTCGGACCTTCAGGAAGAGGATATTTCTCCCGCCCGTACTTGCCAATCGATGTGAGTTCGTTTACACCCGCCTCGCTCTATCAGGGGATGATCCTGCCGCTCGTTCCGTTCTCGTTGGCGGGAACGATCTGGTATCAAGGTGAATCCAATGTCTCGAACCCCGGACTCTATGCGAGGCTCTTCCCGGCCATGATCAGGAACTGGAGGGACGTCTTCCATTTGGCCGACATGCCATTCGATTTTGTCCAGATCGCGCCCTTTGCCTATGGCGGGGCGTCGCATTCGGAATTGCTGCGTGAAGCACAGTTCAAAACGCTCTCGCTCAAGAATACCGGCATGGCCGTCACGCTGGACATCGGCAACACGAAGAATATCCATCCGGGCGACAAGCAGGATGTGGGAAGCCGGCTCGCGCTGTGGGCTCTGTCGAAGACGTACGGGAAGAATATCGAATGCTCGGGCCCCATCCCCGTGAAGGTGACCCGCACAAAGAAGTTTGTCGAGATACGTTTCGACCATGCGAAGCACGGACTTGTCCTGCGCGACACGGCGTCGGGGTCTGGCTTCGTGATCGCCGGGGCGGATTCGGTGTTCCATCCGGCGTCGGTCCGTCTCGTCAATGATCGCATTCAGGTGTCCAGTCCGAACGTCCACCATCCGCTCGCCGTGCGCTACGCATTCACGGACACGTCGATGGGCACACTTTTCAACAAGGAAGGACTGCCGGCGCCGTCGTTCAGGACGGATGGCTGGGTTGTTAAATAGGCCTTTTCCCCACACATCGCTGGTCACATTTGTAGGGGCGTAGCATGCTACGCCCCTACACGAGCAGAACAACTTTCAAGACAACCACCATGAACCTCGTACTACGGACAAAGCGTATCCTCGTCATCCTTTGCACAGTGATTTTTATCATTCCGATTCAAACCTCATTTGCCCAACGCCCCGCTCCCGGTCACGTCTGGTGGAACCCGATGAACGCCGGCGGACTGCTGGATGATTCGAGTGCAACGAAGCTGTCCCGCATTGCCGTCCGCGGATCGCGCTTCGTGAATGCGCACGGTGACACCGTGCTTCTCCGCGGACTTGCGATCGCTGATCCCGACGACCTCGTGAACAGGGGACATTGGAACAGGGAGCTCTTTGTGAAAGTAAAAGAGATGGGCGCGATGATCGTGCGGATTCCCGTCCACCCTGCGGCGTGGCGCAGCCGCACTCCGCAGAAATATCTCCAGCTCCTCGATCAGGCCGTCGCATGGTCCACCGAGTTCGGCATGTACGTAGACATCGACTGGCATTCGATCGGCAATCTGGGGATGGAGTTGTTTCAGGATCCCTCCTACAACACTACGCACCGGGAGACCTACGAGTTCTGGAGGACCATCGCGCAACATTATCACGGGCACAACACTGTCGCGTTCTACGAGCTCTTTAACGAGCCCACGCTGGACTTCGGCATGCTCGGCGAGATGTCATGGAGCGAGTGGAAGGGGATCAACGAGAAGATCATTCATCTGATCAGGGCCTACGACAGGGTGACGATCCCGCTTGTCGCAGGGTTGGATTGGGCTTATGATCTCACGCCGCTGAACATCGAACCCATCCAGGCCGAAGGCATCGGCTATGTGACGCACCCGTATCCGCACAAGCGAAGCAAGCCCTGGGTGCCGAAGTGGGATGAAGACTTCGGCTTCGCTGCGGAACGGTGGCCTGTGGTGGCGACCGAGTTCGGCTTCACGGGGGGCGATGGGGGTTTGAAAGACAACGATGACTACGGCAAGGAAATCGTGAGCTACCTTGAGAAGAAGGGGATGAGCTGGATGTGCTGGGTCTTCGATCCTCGCTGGCAACCGCCGATGCTCAAGTCGTGGGATGGATACGTCCTCAGCGAAGAGGGGGAGTTCTTCAAGGCGGCGTTGCACGGCAAGATCGGCGAATAAAAGAACTTCCGTCGCGATTTCCGGCCTTTATCATTTTGATCTACCTTTTATTAACTCAATACTGGGACGGTGCCATGGAGGAACGCCGTCAATGACGGCGATCACGATTTCGGTCTTTTTTCGAGGCTTTTTGGCCGTCGGCATTCCAAGTCCCTTGGCACCCGGATTGCAACCGCTAAGTCTGCTAAGAGGATTCGCCAGGTTGGCGTCTGGGGCGTGTGCATCAGCGGACGCTGCCAGTTGATAAGTGGGTAGACATTTCCGATATTCAACCCGCCAACCACCATCATACGAAGGAGTTTCAGACAGGACGAACGGTCTCGTCGAAGGAACGATTGAGCGTAGCGATCGGGAATTTCTGGAGGAGCAGGGTGACGCTGTGAGGCGTACTACCCGTAGCATCCCACAGAGTAGCCAGCATGGGGACGAGGAGAAATGTGTATTTCCTTTCCAGGCGAGACGATCGGGTCGACGGTAATTCGTATAGCCGCCCCACCTTTTTCTCTCACAACAAACGTCAGATCAAAGTTCATAGCATGTGCCTCTACGGCATGAACGCGGTCGAAGTGTGGCGTACAGCATTCTCTCCAAGCAGTCTCATCCAGTTGCACATGCATGATTGAGGTCTGGAAAACCTGATTTCCAACGAGAGACGGTTTTCACGTCATTACCTATCACACTCAGGCATCCTTATGAGAAACTTCATTGCTTCTAATTTGTCGTGGCGACAAGGCGGAATGCTCCTCCTTTTGGCAGCGATGATGCTCCTGGTATGTCAGCCCCTCTTAGCACAAGGGACAGGCGGGATCAAAGGACGCGTCCTTGACAAGGCCACGGGAGATCCTCTGCCTTTTGCAAACATCATTGTTGTGGGAACGACGATCGGCGCAGCCAGCGACATCTCGGGCAATTTCACGCTGAACAACGTTCCCGCGGGGACTCACAGCCTTAGAGTCGGATACGTCGGGTACGAGACCGTGACGCGCGACGTCAACGTGACGGCGGATAATGTCCTCAGCGTCGAGTTCAGCCTGTCGCCGCAGGCGATTCAAGGCGAGACGATTGTCGTCACCGGTCAGGCGAAAGGGCAGATGGAAGCCATCAACCAGCAGCTGGCATCGAACTCCATCATCAACGTGGTCTCATCCGACAAGATGAAAGAGCTGCCGGATGCGAACATCGCCGAATCGATCGGCCGCCTGCCCGGCATATCGCTGCAACGCAACGCCGGTGAAGCCTACGCGGTGGTCGTCCGTGGCTTGTCGCCGAAATACAACGAGGTGATGATTGAAGGTGTGCCGATGAGCTCGACGAACTACTACGACCGCAGCGTCGACCTGAGCCTGCTCAATGACGACCTGGTGCGCGGCGTCGAAGTCTCGAAAACCCTCCGGCCGGATCTTGATGCGGACGCATTGGGCGGAACCGTGAACCTTACCCTGAAGACCGCGGACCCCGGACTGCACTACAGCCTGTCGGGGTTGGGAGCCTACACGGACCTGCGCAAGACTTACCAGAACTACAGATTCTCGGGAACGGTGAGCGACCGGTTCCTGAATGATCAGGTGGGAATCCTGGTGCAGGGGAATGTCGAACAGAAGCAGCTTCCGTCGAATCAGTTCTCGGGCAACTACGACCAGCCGATCATCGACGCGAATCGCGTGTGGTACGTGAATACGAATAATGCCATTCTGACAGAATCGAACCTTAACCGGCATCGCTACGCGGCAAGTGTGGTTCTGGACTACACCTCAGACTGGGTTGACGTGAAGTTCTATAATGTCTTCGATCAGAAGCGGGACAGCAGCGTCAACAGAACCTATCAGTCGAGTTTCCTGAGCAACGATTTCCGATACAACATCTCCGTGAATGAGAACATTACTGAACAGCGGACGCATTCGCTGTCGGCGTTGTTCAAGTTTGCGGGAACGGAATTGCCGGTCTCTCTCTCCTACACGCGGGGAACTGCCACGATCCCCAATCAAATGGATTTCTATTTCTTCCAGACCAATGCGCCTACGGTACCGTCATCGGCGATCATCTACGGTGATCCGTACAATCTGATGCGCATCCAGGGGGTAATGGATCCGACAAGCGTCAACTCGACATTCAACAACATGACGATCACCAACTCCCAGCTTCAGGATGAATCGTTCGATCTGAAGCTTGATTGGAAGGTGCCCTTCGCGTTGACGGACTTCCTCAGCGGCGATTTGAAAGCGGGCGGCAAGTTCCACGGCGTCAGTCGGACGAGCAACCAGTGGCAGATCCGGGATTATATCCTCTACGGGGCGGGCGCCGGCAACCGGAGCGACCTCGTCGCTCAGATGCCGTTCCTTGCGGGTGTCCCGACGGATCTTCAGGCAGGGATCGCGGCCAGCCGATTTGTCGACTGGAACTACAACACCAAGGATATCCTGGGTTACCCCATCGGGCCGGGATTTGACGTCAATCGGTTGATCTACATGCAGAACTATTACTATTACACGCTGCACAACCAGCTCCGGTATTGGAATAATGGTCCTCAGGATTTCAACCAGGATTACAAGGACAATGAGCACACGGCGGCGGGGTACATCATGGCCGAGCTCAATGTCGGGCCCGATCTGACCATCGTTCCCGGGGCACGCTATCAGGACGAAATCACCGCGATCTCCGCCTATCATATTCAACTGAACGGGACGAACCAGAATGGCCTTGCCGGTACGCCCCCGCAGATAATAGAGTCGCGGAGGAACACCGCGAACTGGTTCCCATCGGTGAACATCAAGTATCGTGCCACGGAGAACATTCAGGTTATCGGGGCGGCATACAAGAGCCTTTCGCTGCCGAGCTTCGGTGACATCAATCCGATGGTCGAATACGCTGTCAGCCCGAACAGTATCGTCACGGGGAACCCGCTCCTTCGGCCCTCGACGGCGTGGAACTTCGACCTTGGCGCATCCTATTCGAGCAATGACGTGGGCTTGCTGACGGTGAATCTCTTTTACAAAGAGATCTCGGACCTGATCTATTCCATGCAGCACTACATGCCGTACATGCCGTATCCGGTGGATGGCGCACCCTCGGACATTTGGGACCGTCTGCCGAATCCCAATACGGGCTACTACGATCTGGGCTGGGCGAATGTGAATAAGGCCACCGGCGTATCGACGACCATTCCGATGAACGATCCGGACAGGGCGATCCTCCGCGGCATCGAAATTTCGTGGCAGACGCACTTCTGGTACCTGCCCAGTGTCCTCAGCGGTCTGGTCCTTGACCTGAACGCCTCGTACATGAGTTCGCGACAGTTCTACCCATCATTCAATGTCGTCCAGGTGGGCGGCACGAAACTCAAACCGATTTATCACCTGCTGTACCAAACGGTGTCCGGACCGCTGCAGGACCAACCTCGGGCCATCTACAACGCTGTCCTCGGATGGGACTATGCAGGCTTCAGCTCGCGTTTCTCCCTGCGCTATCAGCAGGAAACGTTGACGAGCATGGACACCCAGTATGGTCTGGAGAATTACTTCTACGACAACGTGCTGTTGATCGATGTCTCTGTGAAGCAGCAGCTCATCGGCAACCTGGCAGTGTTTGCCAATGCGACAAACGTGAATGCCGAAGTGGACAATTACTACTTTTCGCATCCGGCGTACGGCACGGCGGCGGCGGGGCAGTTGCCGACGAACAAGCAAACGTACGGTTGGGCGGTGCAGTTTGGTCTCAGCTTCAATTACTAGCCATCATCACTGATCACAAACAAGCATTGGACAAGGAGGTGAGTCGACCCGCGACAGAAACAGTCAGCAGAAGTCTCTCAAGGTAGTTCTCTGCAACACACACCACAATGGAGAAGAACATGAAATCCACATTGGTACTTTGCCTGTTGCTTGTCCTCTCGTTGACGAGCTACGCTGGCATAGCCCCAGGGACCCGCTGCACATGGGTGCCGAACTATGCAGCCGCCGGCGACACGATTTATGTCCCGGGCGGCACGCTGGATGGGGCGGAAAATGCCGGCTCGCTGGAGACAGCGATCAACGGAGACACCACGGGCGGCGGCGGGCGAACGAATGTTAACCGCGTCTACGCGCTGTATCAGGGCCAGGTGTATTTCCAGCTGGCACCGATCGTTTGCAATGATCCCAATGGGAAACTCACCATTTGCGCTGTTCCGTCTGCTTCCGGGACCCAGAAGCCGATTATTCTGATCACCCCGGTTCCCCCGGCGACCACGATTTCCACCAACGCCGGTGCAACAGTGAACCTCGTTTATGGCAGCGTGAAGCTTGATGGCATTCACTATCAGGCCATGCAGGTGACGGGCAGCAACACCAACGAGCTCTTCCAGTGTGGCACATCGACCGGGAAGGCGCAATCGCTCGAGATCAACAACTGCTTGATTGAATTCTCGAACATCGACCTGTTCGACTGCACGAACGAGACGGGCGCGATCGGCGGCTGGCCGTATGGCGCGAAGTTCCGCATCACGAACTCCTACTTCCGCAACCTGTTCTATGCCGGACAGTGGTGGGGCTCCCGTGTGTACCAGTGCAAGCACCCGACCGACACCGTATGGGTCGAGAACTGCACGGTCACCACGGGCGGTCTGACCTTCCTGCAGCAGAACCAGTTGACCGATTTCATGTACATCAACCACAACACGATCATCAACAACAAAAAGTACTGGCTCTTGTCGCCGTATCACAAGACCTTCTTCGTCACGAACAACATTTTCGTCAACCAGAACTGGGTCGGTGAAGACACGAACGTGACGAACAGCGGTCAGGATCCGGACAAGTACTACATGAGCACGATCAATGTCGACACGAACAACCGGACCAACGGCGAACTCGTGCAGGATCGGTATCATATTGCAGACACAACCCGGTTCTCGACCGCGCTGGATCTTAACAAGCTGATCGTGTACGTGTCCGACAATATCAATTACTACGATCCGCTGTTGAGCAGCCAGTATTACAATTCCAGCGTCTACAAGGATGCTTCGATCAACGCACTGCCGTCCTACCTCACGTGGTTCGGTTATCCGGGAGCTCCCTTCAAGATCGGCAACGTCCCCGGTGAATGGATGAACACCCGTACCTCCGCGTTGTTCGCGGCATACGGCCCCGGGCACGGCGGGATGATCGAGAAGAGGACCAGCACGGCGAATCCGGGAATGACCACGCCTGCCATCGCCAATGCGGCCGAAGTGGACTCCATGGCGCACTGGAACGCGGCACAGTGGGGCGACACCCGCTTCGCGGCAGCCAACCTCACCAGCACACCGTACATCTATGGCGACTATGACCCGACCACCCTTCCGGGCGTCATCAGCGGTCATAAGGTCGACACGATCACGACAGGGAAAGCGGGCATCAGCAAGTTCACGGATCTCCAGGAGAACTTCGCCCAGTCGTCGAATCTGTCTGCGATCGACAATCTCCCCATCGGCGCGTTGATGTGGGACGATGCGAAGAACGCGGCCTTCAATTCTGCCACTGACTACGGCCTCGTTGTCGCGAAATATATCGCCGAAGGCGGTCTCCCGTTGGCCGTTCAGCAGCAAGGCACCGGCCTGCCCGGGACCTACACGCTGTCGCAGAACTATCCGAATCCGTTCAACCCTTCAACCGTCATCGAGTTCTCGCTCCCGAAGGCCTCGAATGTCGACCTGAAGGTGTTCAACATGCTCGGACAGGAAGTCGCCACGCTTGCACATGGCTCGTTCTCGGCCGGCGATCACACGGTCACCTTCAGCGCGAAGAACCTTGCCAGCGGTCTGTATTTCTATCGTCTGACTGCTGATCAGTTCTCCAGCGTACGGAAGATGATGTTGTTGAAGTAACGTGGGAGTGGTTCACTCTCCCATGGAGGTGTTCGGGCGGCCGGCGTAATGTCCGGCCGCCCGGTTTGTGTGTGCGTTATGCTGTCACTGCAGGTCTGTCAACGGCGAACCCCGAAAGAATCCTAAGGCCTGCGGGGAGCCGCCCGCAATTCCCCCGAGAGCAGCCCGCTGACAGGCGCGAACCCCTGTTCTTCGAAATTTCATCCCTCATCCTCTGCATCATGCGTCATGGAAGAGGTGTCGGTACACCCATCTGCTGGCTGTGAATCCCTCGTAAGGAGGAGAAGCATGTTCTTGAAACTACGCTCCACTATCGCCGTTGGTCTGCTCGTCCTGTTCTGCCAGCCGTTGCAGGCCCAGGAAACCGGGGCCATCAAGGGCCGGGTGATCGACAAGGCCACCGGGGACCCGCTTCCATACGCGAATGTGCTGGTCGTCGGGACCAATATCGGCGCCGCCACCGATATCGGCGGCAACTTCATCCTGCACAACATCGCGGTCGGGACGAGGACGCTCCGCGTGGGGTACGTCGGCTACGGGACCGTGACCCGTGACATCAACGTGACGCCCGACAACGTCGCCAGCGTCGAGTTCAGCCTGTCGCCGCAAGCGGTCGAGGGTGAGACCATCGTTGTGACGGGTCAGGCGAAAGGGCAGATGGAAGCCATCAACCAGCAGCTGGCATCGAACTCCATCATCAACGTGGTCTCGTCCGACAAGATGAAGGAGCTGCCGGACGCGAACATCGCCGAATCGATCGGCCGCCTGCCGGGCATATCGCTGCAACGCAACGCCGGCGAAGCCTACGCGGTGGTCGTCCGGGGCTTGTCGCCGAAGTACAACGAAGTGACGATCGAGGGCGTGCCGATGAGTTCGACGAACTACTACGACCGCAGCGTCGACCTGAGCCTGCTGAATGACGACCTGGTGCGCGGCGTCGAAGTCTCGAAAACCCTCCGGCCGGACATGGATGCGGACGCGCTGGGCGGAACCGTGAACCTTACCCTGAAGACCGCGGACCCCGGACTGCACTACAGCCTGTCGGGGCTGGGAGCGTACACGGATTTGCGTCAGACATACAAGAACTATAGGTTTTCCGGGACGGTGAGCGACCGGTTCCTGGATGATCAGGTGGGAATCCTGGTGCAGGGGAACATCGAGCAGAAACAGCTCCCGTCGGACCAGTTCTCGGGCGCGTACGATTCCCCGATCTACAACTCGACCACCGGCTCTTGGTTCGTCAATACCAACAACGCCCTTCTGACAGAATCGAACCTGAACCGGCACCGGTACGCGGCGAGCGTGGTGCTGGACTATACGTCTGATCTTGTCGACGTGAAATTCTACAATGTCTACGACCAGAAACGCGACAGCAGCATCAACAGGACGGATCAGTCGAACTTCGAAAGCAACGGGTTTCAGTACAACATCTATGTCAACGATACCAAGACCGAACAGCGAACACACTCCCTCCAGGCGCTGTTCAAGCTCGGGGGGACCGAATTACCAGTCTCTCTTTCCTATACCAGGGGAAGCGCCTCAACGCCAAGAGGAATGGAATTCTGGTTTTACCAGACAAATGTCTCGAATATCCCATCGTCGCAAATTATCTATGGCGACCCGTACGACCTCATGCACGTCCAGGGCGTCATGGATCCGAACAGCGTCAACTCGACGCTGTGGAACATGTTTAATACCAACAGCCTGTTGACGGACGAGTCGTTTGACGCAAAGATCGATTGGAAGGTCCCCTTCAAGCTTTCGGACTACTTCACGGGGAAATTGCAGGTCGGCGGGAAGACCCATGGCGTCAGACGAACGAGCGCACAGGACAAGGTGTGGTATGACGTGCAATGGGGCGGGAGCAAGGGTCGCAGGACGTTGCTCATTGCTCAATTCCCGTACCTCACAGGCGTCAATGCGGACCTTGAAGGCGGAGTCCCTGCGGGACCGTTCGTTGACCCGAGCTATTCACGAAAGGATATCCTCGGCTACCCGATCGGCCCGGGGTATAATGTCTACCAGTTGATATCGATGATGAACACGATCTATCCCGCCTGGTCGGACAAATTCTATGTCTGGGGGCCGGATACCTACAACCAGGACTACCTCGACAATGAGCACACGGCGGCGGGCTATGTCATGGGCGAATTCAACCTCGGCTCCGACTTGACGGTTGTCCCTGGTGTCCGCTATCAGGACGAAGTGACCGATATCTCCGCCTATCATATTCAGCTCAACGGTTCGAACCAGAACGGTCTTGCCGGGGTTGCACCCGTCTGGTACGAATCGCGACGAAACACTCCGAACTGGTTCCCATCGGTCAACGTCAAATACCGTGCGACGGACAATATCCAGGTGATCGGTGCGGCCTACAGGAGCCTCTCCCTGCCGAGCTACGGGGAAATCTCACCCATGGTGGAGTATGCCGTTAGCGCGAGCAGCGTCACCACGGCTAACCCGATGCTGAGACCCTCGACTGCGTGGAATTTCGATCTCGGCGCATCCTACTCTAGCAACGACGTCGGACTGTTGACCGTGAATTTGTTCTACAAAGAGATCTCGGACCTGATCTACTCGATGCAGCACTACATGCCGTACATGCCGTATCCTGTGGACAACGCGCCTTCCGACATCTGGGATCGGATCCCTTCTCCGACATCGGGCTACTTCGATTTGAACTGGGCAAACGTCAATGCGGCCACGGGGGTTGTCACGAGCATACCGATGAACGACCCGGCGAAGGCCTTCTTGCGTGGTATCGAGATCTCGTGGCAGACACACTTCTGGTACCTGCCGAGCGTGCTCAGCGGACTGGTGCTCGATCTGAATGCGTCGTACATGAGTTCGCGGCAGTTCTATCCGTCGTTCAACCTTGTCCAGGTAGGTGGATCGAAACTCAAGCCGATTTATCATCTGATCTACCAGACGGTCTCCGGACCACTGCAGAATCAACCGCGCGCGATCTATAACGCGATTCTCGGATGGGACTATGCGGGCTTCAGCTCGCGGTTCTCGCTGCGGTATCAGCAGGAGACATTGACGAGCATGGACACGCAGTATGGGTTGGAGAACTACTTCTACGACAACGTACTGCTGATCGACATCTCGTTGAAGCAACAGCTCATCGGCAATCTGGCGGTGTTTGCAAACGCCACGAATGTGAACGCCGAGGTTGATAATTACTATTTCTCGCATCCGGCGTACGGTGTGGCGACGGCAGGGCAGCTGCCGACGAACAAGCAAACCTACGGCTGGGCGGTGCAGTTCGGCGTCACCTTCAACTACTGATCCGGAAGGAAAAATGCCGGGCATGACGCTCCAGTGCGGCTGACGTTTCTTGAGAGTGACCTTTCATCCGGGGTGGCGGGCAGAATTGTGTCCGCCACCTCTTTTTTGTGATGGGCATCCTTGGTTCCTACAATCGTCTGCAGGTCGGTTCGCTGAACCGACCACTCGCGTTTCACCTGTCGCACCAATGCAGACGGGTCTGGCGACCCGTCCCACACTATCCTCCAAACTCCAAACTCAACGACTCGCTTGATTCTGACCCAACTTCTCCACAATTTTTTCGCGAACGAAACACTTTCCGGCGAATTCGTGTTTGAAAAGTACAATCCTGGTGACAATGCAAGAAGGGGAACGGAAGCCAAGCGGGGGAATAGCGCTGATAACCGGAGCTTCCTCAGGGATCGGGGAAGCTCTCGCCAAAGAGTTTGCGGTCCACGGGTTCGATCTGATTCTTGTCGCCCGCTCAGAACTCCGGCTTCGGGAAATCGCGTCTCAGCTAGGGCACACCTATGGACGGACCGTGGAGGTGATTCCGGAAGATCTTTCCGTGAGGGATGCGCCTGAGGAGCTCTTCCGGCGGGTCTCTGCACATCATCCATCCATTGATGTGCTCGTGAATAATGCCGGGTTCGGCGATTTTGGACCGTTCCACACTTCGGATTGGGACAAAAACCGCAGGATGATCGACGTCAATATCGTCGCGCTCACGGCGCTGACGCGGCTGTTTCTTCCCGGGATGGTCGCCCGGAGGTCAGGAAGGATTCTCAATATTGCCTCCACCGCCGCGTTTCAACCGGGGCCGCTGATGAGCGTGTACTACGCATCAAAGGCCTACGTCCTTCACTTTTCCGAAGCGATCGCGAACGAGCTCGAAGGAACGGGCGTCACGGTGACCGCGTATTGCCCCGGACCCGTGAGGACCGGGTTTCAGGAAGCCGCCGCGGCCGGGGATAACCCGCTGGCGAAGGGGCGAAGGTTGCCGTCGCCCGACGAGGTTGCGCTGGATGCGTTTCGTGCGTTGATGGCAGGGAAGGTGGTTCAAGTTCCGGGCGTGATGAACTATCTCCTCAGCCTTGCACCGAGAATGGTGTCCCGGAGCATGGTGCGCAAAGTTTCCCGGTATATTCAGGACCAACGAAGATGATCGTGGCCTCTGTCGGAACAGGTACAGGTCTGCGGTGGTCGTGACCCGGCGACATACATCTTCCGAGCGGCAACGGTCGCTTCTCGAGAATACCGCAGTTGGCATTCTCCTCCTTTCCCCCGACGGTTTCATCCTTGATGCGAGCCCGCGCGCATGCACGGAGCTCGGATACTCACACCGCGAGTTGTCGGGCCTCGACATCCGCCGCGTGGTGGCCACCCAACAGTCCATCGATCAGCTTCTTCGCACGCTTCACGAGTTCTCCTCCACCGCGGCCGTCACGCTGGAACTTCCGCTCCGGCGCAAGGACGGCGCGGAAACCTGGTTCTCGTTCACCGGATCAGCTTTGGACGCCGACAATGTTCCGGCGGGAATCGTCTGGACGATGATCGATATCACCGACAGGCGTCGCATGGAGGAGGAAGTCCGATACAGCGAGGAGCGCTATGCGGCCATTGTCCAGAATTCTCCCGACGTGGTGTTGATCCACAACAATGGGATCATCCGCTATATCAATGAACCGGGGCTTCGTCAATCAGGCTATCGCAGGGAGGAGATGATCGGCAGGCCGGTCACAGACTTTCTGACCGAGGACTCGCGGATGCTGGTTCGCGAGACTTTTGTCGCCCGGGCGCGAGGCGAAGTGACAGGGGACTACGATGTGGATTTCGTCAGGAAGTCCGGCGAAGTCCGCCACCTTCTCGTGAAGAGCACGCCGATCGTCTACGACGGGGCACCCTCGCACCTAGTGGTGATGATCGACCTCACGGAACAGAAGCGCGCTGAAGAATCGCTCCGCGAAGGGCAGATGCTGCTGGAGTCCATGTTCGAAAACCATCCGGCGATCATGCTGCTCGTCGATCCCCAATCGGGCCGCGTGATCCGCTCGAACAAATCGGCGGAAGAATTTTATGGCGTGGCGAAGGGAACGTTCCGGGAGATCCTTCTCCCTTCGCTTGACGCTGAAGGTTCCGACCGGACGCTCGACCGAATGAATGAATGGCGGGCGCCCCTGGCGGCAAGGATCCGGAGCCGCCACCGTGCGGCGGCAGGCGCCGTCCGCGACGTCGAGATCCACTGCGCACCGATCGTGGAGCAGGCACATCCCCTGCTCTTGCTCACCGTCGAAGACATCACCGAGCGGATCAACGATGAAGCGGCGATCGAGCGCTACCTTGCGGATATCGGGGCCGCGAGGGATGCGGAGGCGGCCAGCGCTGCGGAGATGGCGCGCCTCGTCGAACAACTCGCCGTCGAGAAGGAGCGCGCGAATGCGGCGAACCAGGCGAAGAGCGAATTCCTCGCCAATATGAGCCACGAAATCCGCACGCCGATGAACGGCATCATCGGCATGGCCGGGCTCCTTCTCTCGACACCCTTGACGCCGGAGCAAAAGCAATTTGCCGAAATCGTCCGATCCAGCGGCGAAGCCCTTCTGACATTGATCAACGACATCCTCGACTTTTCCAAGATCGAAGCACGGAAACTCAAACTCGAGCAGATGGACTTCGATCTTCTCGCGGTGGTCGAAGAGGCGGCGGAAATCGTCGCGTTGCGCGCCGCGGAGAAAGGACTGGAAGTCGTCGTTGCGGTGGACAACGACGTGCCGGTGCATTTGCGGGGGGACGCCGGCAGGATTCGCCAGGTGTTGCTGAACCTCGGGGGAAACGCCGTCAAGTTCACGGACGGGGGGGAGATCGTGATCCATGTCCGGCGCGAGGACGACGACGCTTCGCATACGGTCGTGCGGTTTGAAGTCCGCGACACCGGCATCGGGATCTCTTCGGAAAAAGTCGACAGTCTCTTTTCGCCGTTCACGCAAGTGGACACGTCGACGTCCCGTAAGTATGGGGGGACCGGGCTCGGACTCTCCATCTCAAAGCAGCTGGCGGAAATGATGGGAGGCGAGATCGGCGTCCGCAGTGAACCGGGGAAAGGCTCGACGTTCTGGTTCACAGCCGCCCTGGAGAAACCGGAAGCCCGGGCGGATGCCCCGGCGGCGCTGTTGATGCCGCTCCAGGGTATGCGGGTGCTCCTGGTGGACGACAACGAAGAAAGCCGCCGTTCGTTGGCCGGGGTTCTGGACGGATCGGGATGCCGTTGCACGATGGCGGAAAGCGCCTCGACGGCACTGAACCTCCTCTGGGACGCTGCGAAGGAGAACGACCCGTATCTGGCTGCTGTCATCGACAAGGAGATGCCGGGGACGGACGGCGTCGAGCTGGTCTCGACGATTCACCGGGACGCTCGTCTCGCGCGCACACGGCCTGTTCTGATGAGTTCTCTCCGGGCGCAGCCGTCGGCGTCGAGATTGGCTGAGGCGGGCGTGTGGGGCTTCCTGACCAAGCCGGTCCGGAGGGAGCAGCTCCGTTCCATGCTGGCTGACGCCCTCGCCAACCGGGAAGGGAATCTCCACGACCTTCGGGAGACCGGATCCTCGCCCGTAGAACATCAACCGTCGCGTCGGCGAGCGGAGCGCATCCTTCTCGCCGAGGATAACCCGACGAACCAGCTTGTCGCACGGAAGCAGCTGGAGAAGCTTGGCTTCTCCGTGGACACCGCATTGAATGGAAAGGAGGCGCTGCAAGCACTGGCGGCGCATCCGTATGACCTTGTTCTCATGGATTGCCAGATGCCCGAGCTCGACGGTTATGAAGCGACGCGGCGCATCCGCAATGGCGCCGGCGCCGTTTTGAATCCTTCGGTGCCGATCATCGCCATGACCGCCCACGCGATGCGCGGCGATCGCGAGCAATGCCTCGAGGCGGGGATGAACGACTATCTCGCGAAACCCGTGGATCCCCAGCTTCTCGAGCAGATGATCGATCGATGGCTCAAGGGGGGAGATCACATTCCACCCGCGGCGCCTCAGGAGAGCATCGCTTCCGGCCGATCGGCGATCTGGGACCGAGCGGGGTTCCTGAGGCGCGTCATGCGCGATGAACGTCTCCTGCGCGCCGTGGTGCAGGAGTTCCTGAAAGACGTCCCGACACAGCTGTCGCTCCTGTCTGAAGCTGTCAAGGTCAACGATCGTGAAACGATCAGAGCGATCGCCCACCGCCTGAAAGGGGGCGCAGCAAATGTCGGCGGAATCGCCATGCAGGAGGTGTGCGCGAGGCTCCAGGAATCGGCCCTTGCGGGATCCCGGGAGGGCATCGGGGCGCTGGCCCGCGACCTGGAACTCGAGTTCGATCGTCTGCGGCGCACCATGGTTCAGGATGCCGGTTGACGTCAGGCTGTTGAATGGAGCACAAATCGTTGGTATATTTTCCTCTTCCCTTACTGTCCGAACGGAGAATCTCATGAAGCTACGAATCCTCTCGGTGTTCTTCGTATTTCTTCTCGGCGGCTGCGCCGCATACAAAGAATTGGAACCGGATCCGCCGATCCTGCCCGCGGAACGCGGATATATCGAACTGAAGAACGGCAAGAACAACTTCGAGCTCGACGCGGGGAAGAAATACTTCATCAAGTTTCCCAAACCCATGAGGGACCATTTCAAGCTCGTGGTGACCGCGCGGGCAAAGGCAGCGCTCCACGCATTTCTCACCCGGGAATTTGAGGGGAAGAGTGAGCCGTTTACGCCGATCGCCAACGAAACGCCGACCGACGACAGCACATACGTCTACGCCGTCGACCCGGGCGTGCCGTTCTTCTATTGGCTGATCGATTCCGTCTACAGCGATGTCCAGCTGGTCATGCGGTACCGGTATGTTCCGGAATGGCGCTATACGTTCGAGGTGCGGTTCGCCGGCTATGCGACCACATTGAACGGCAACAAGGTCGATCGGGGTGCATACGAGGGAATCAACCCCTCGACGGATCTCAACTCCATCAATGCGAGCCGTGAGCTTTCCGCCCTGCAGCCACACACAGACCAGTTGCGGAAACTCACGACGGAACTGAATTCCCTTTCGGCGGTTTTTCCCCCGGACATCGCCTCTTCCCAGGACACGGCGTACAAGCAGTACGTTGACTTGAAGGGGAAGCTTGATGACGAGCTCGACTTCCAGCAGAACTATGCGCGCGTGCTTTCGGTCATCAAGATCGACCGGGAAACTTCCGGCGACATGGCGGCGTTCCTGGATGCCCTCCCGATTCTCGCCGATCATATGAACCACGCCCGGGATTTCCCCTCCGGCGCGGCACAACGTCTCAAGACGGAGCTGGGCGCCAGGGTCGATGAGATCGGCCCGTTCTTCGATCATCTCCTGACCACCAAGTCCGATGTGAGCCGGATCTCGCCGGCGCTGAACGGCGATGCGCTCTCAGCCCTGTGCACAGGAATTGGGCATCCCGTTCCCCGCGACGTCACCGGTTTGGCGCGGTTCATCCAGGAATTCAACACGGAAAGCGACGGACTTGCTGCATCGAAGGTGAAGCTGCGCGACCTCGACCGCGAACTCACGCGCAGCCTTCCCACGGCCGGCGAACAGTTCTTTACGACACAAGCGGGGGCGGCGAGGAAAATCAAAGAGTCCATCCCGGACGCAGCCGCAGGCAGAATGGACAGGTTCGGCAACTACACGTGCGCCGTCCAGCTGACGCAAGAACTGGCCGGGGCAGCCCGTCAGAGTCGTGACGAAGAAGTGATGTATCAGGACGGCGCGCAGGTAGCTGCGCTCCTCTCGACGCACATGTGGGGAGCATCCGAGAACGGTCTCCGTCAGCTGTCGGATGCCGCGACGTTCACGTCGGCGGCGTCGCTGGCAGACCAGCGGGGACAGGTCATCAGGAAATTTGAGCGAGACCTTTTCGACGGCGTCAAATTCGCGTCTCAGCAAAGGGTCGATCAGTTTGCCAAGGCCAATGAAACCACGATCGACAACGTCCCGGCGCTCTACCAGGATTCCGTGTTCAGCCCGGTCTATCAGCTGACCTTTAGCTCGATCGGGCCCGGCGATCTGGCCATGAAACGGAAGGAGATTGACGACTACCTGGATGGGATCAAGTACGGGCAATTCCCGGAAAACTCCATCAAGGCGATCTATGCGAGTTTCATCAGGGACGTCAACGACAGGGGAGTGGACAAGGCGCGTGCCATTGTCGCTCATGGCAAGTATTATCGCGGGTCCGACAAACAGGTCAAGGGGCTGATCGACGAATGCGACCCCACGATGGCCAAATGGATCGTCAAGGCGAAGGACTATCGCCGGTTGTTTGCCTTCCCGGTGACGTCCAATCCCCGCGGGTCCAACGAATATTTGTTCCGGCTCGGCCTGAGAATCCCGTCCGAGGCGCAATTCCCGGTCTTCGACGTCAACATCAAACTTCCACAGGACGTCGCGCGCAGGGCGGGGACCGAACAGTGGTATGAGGAGATTACGTTGAACAAGAAGCCGATCCGGAACGAAGGCCGTTTCCGCATCACAGCGCCGGTGGCGGACAACAACTATGAATCGCAGATCTCACCAGTCGAACTGGACAAGGACGGCAACAACGTCCTCGAGATCCGCTTCAAATATCCCGGGTACAAGGTCTTTGAGATCAGCGCGATGGCTCAGGTGCCGATCATCCGGAAGAACTGACCGGCTGCGGCGAAGCACCAGCAGGTTCACGATCCTTCATCGAAACTTCTCAAGGTTGATATCGCCATGGACGACCAAAAGTCAGATCAGACGTCTCAGCAAGAACCGAAGCCGGAGCCGAACCAGGACGCAAAGCAGGAGGCGAAGCCCGAGCCGAAACAGGAGGCGAAGCCCGAACCAAAGCAGGAGGTGAAACCGGAGCCGAAACACGAGGTGAAGCAAGAACTGAAACAGGATGCATCGCAGGAACCGAAACACGAAGCGAAGGACGAATCGAAACGCGGGCCCGGTCCCGTGCCTTCGACGACGCCCGGCGCGGCGTCAATGCATCGGCCCATCTCCAAGCGCGGCACGCCATGGTACTGGTACGCGATCGGCGGGGTTGTGGTCATCGGGGTCGCCGTCGTAATCTATCTCCTGACCCGTCCTGACCTGAGCGGGGAGATCGTCATCCCGTTTATCGCCCATCAGAAGCCGATGGTTGACCCGCAACTCCCGAGCTCCAATTCACTTGCAGACAAACTTGATGAGGTGGAGTTCGACGGGCTGTTCAACCTCGTCGCCGGGCCGAGCGGGGTCATGTACGAGGATGGGCTCGGCGAGCTCGTCGGCATCGACCAGAACAACGTCGTGACCGTGCGCCTGAAGAACGCCAAGCGGTGGCACGACAGCTGGATCGTGACCGCGAAGGACGACAAGTTCACCATCTCCAAGGGAACCGATCATTTCTTCTCGGCGGCCGATCTGAACTTCACGCTGAAGCGCATCCAGCAGCTGGGAAGCCTTTCCCCCGACTTCATTCTCGTCTCGCAGGCGTTGACGACCTGGGGATTCGAGGGGCCGGACATGAGCATGCAGATCCGCTTCCAGTTCAGGGGCGATCGCATCTGGAAAGAAAGCGATATCAAGGAAGTGCTGTCCTTCAAGATCCTCCCGGACGGCTCGGACATGAACGCGGCGAACTACCGCGTCGGGACCGCGTCGTATCTCGCGCTGCCGCCCAAGGACGGTGTTTCCAACTACTACCGGTCCCCCGACGGCGCGGCGATCATTCCCAATATCATTCTTGCGCCGTTCGTGGACAACAGTACCTACACCACGGAGCTCAAGAACAACTACATCAATGTGCTCCTGGAAACTCCCTTCGGCGCGCTCTCGCCCATTCTGGACGACACGACGAAATTCTTCGTGAAGTCCAACATCAGCAACACGTTCTTCGCCGTCTTTTTCAATACCGCGCGGCTGAGCAGGGACCAGCGTCGCGAAGCGCGGAAGCTCTTCGACCGGAGGCTCATTCTCGAGCGGTTCTTCAAAATCGGCACGCCTCAGGCCCGGCACATCCTCGACTACAAGGGGAACCACGACAACTACTATGATTACTTGAACCGCAGTGTGTTCCCCTCCTCGTCGTATTATGTCGAAGACAGCGTCGTGGTGCCGCTGGATGACATGACCTCCGGGAATCCCGGGATCCTCCCCGACACGTTGCAGATCGAGGCCAATGTCAATTCCGGATTCCGTGAAGAATACACCGATCTGATTACCACCCTGAACGACCCGTCCGTGACGCGCGGCAAGGTCCACGTGACGGCGGTGTCGAACGACGAGCTGCGGAAGGGCAATTATGACGGCGTTCTTGTTGCCGTGAGCGGGTACCGGAGCAACTTCCTCTTCGATCTCTATTCGATTTTCCTCCGGGACCCCGATCTGGAAACGTACAAGATCAATCTCCTGACCGTGCCAGATGGGAAGGGCGGGATCACGGTCGATCCTGCCTCCTTCAGGGCCGACAGGAACTTTTTCCGGCTCGATGCGTCAACCGACGCGACGGAAACGGCGGATATCAACACGTTCCTCCAGTACGTGTATGGGTTCATGTCGACGCACCAGATCGGCGACAAGCAGGAATATGCGCGCAGGATCGACGACCTGGAGCACCAGATGTGCCTCGGGGCTTGGCTATTCTCCATACCGTCCACGGCATATTTCCGGACGCAGTTTGACGCGAGCAGCATCGATCTGTACGGTGTTGCTTCACAGCTCTCCACAGTCAAGAAGTGGCGGGAACGGGCGAAGTGACATGCCCCGGGGCATAAGGCGCGTCGTATCGTTCAACACCGTAGCGCTCGTTATGGTGTCCGTGATGCTTGCGGCCGGGTCGGTCATAGCCCGGCCGCAAGGAGAGCGCCGTGACGTCCTTCTCGTTGAACATCCCGAAAACATCGCCGTCCTCAACCACTATGAGCAGACCGCATCGACGGCCGACAGAAACCTCCTCACCCCTTTCACACCTCTTGTTGTCGTAAACGAGCATGCCACGCTGTCCGATGGCTTTACCGAATGCATCGAGGTGAAGTCGAATGCGGTGCCGTTTTACCTCCTGAAGGATGAGCATGGATGGCTCCCGATGAATGCGGGGATACGGATCGTCAGGGGCGCGTCGATGATCGAAGACACCATGCGGGTGGCAGGGAAAACACCACTGCCGGTGACCGAGGAACGCGGAGGCCGTGCGAGAATTCCGCCGGGAACGCTCGTGGAACGGTTCTTCGAGCAGGGGGGCCGAACGTATGTTCGATCGCTTGCTCCAGGGGGGAGCTACGGATGGATCGACCGCAGCGGCGCGCGTTCGCTTGCCGGTGTCCAGGAGTCTGCCCGGGTTCCGGGAACCTCCGCGGCGTCGATCGAAGCGATCGTCCGCTCGAGGATCGACGAGACCAATGCGGTCCTTCGCCAGCTGTATCGCCTGTTCAATGCGCAAACCCGCAGCAGCCTGACGGTTCCCGCATGGACGATCAGCGTTCGACCCGGTGTCCTTCTGTGCGAGCTTGCCCATTCTCGCGTCGCCTACGATCAAAGCACGCGGTACCTCGATAACGACATGGAGAACGCGCTCCTGGGTACCGGTGCCCGGCTTGTCGAATCTCCCGGATCCATCGCAGTGTACCTCCCATGAAATCCCGCACGCTCGAACACCTCCTGAGCATCGTCCTCGTCGGCCTCTTGTTTGCGGCCCTGCTGACCTGGTACAACGAAGGACGGGAGAGGGAGGTCTCCGCGCGTGAAGAAGCCGTGCATCCCTACCTGGCGATGGATTCCGTCGATTTCTCGGATGCGTATCATCGTGTGCTGTTCCGGGAGACGGTCGAAGCCTTCTATCCGTCGCGCGACGGTCTCGGCGATTCCCTTCTCGCCTCCATCGATGCGTACCGTATGGAACGATTCACTCGAGCGGAATACAAAAGCGGCGTGTCCAATGTGCTGACGATGGACGATCTCCTCCGGCTCAGCGCGATGTACGCGCAATTCATCGTCGTCTTTCTCTGCGCGCTTGTTCTGACTTCGATGGGGGGAAGAGCGCTCGCGATTTACCGCTTCGTCGAAGCAAAACAAGGCGCCGGCACGAGCGGCATCCGCTTCCTGCGAAGACTGTTGCAGCTCCGCGCGGGCTCCCCGCTTCGAGCGCTGGTCGTGGTAGTGCAGGGGATTCTCCTGCTTGCCGCGATCGCGGTCCTCTATTCGCCGGCATATGTTGTTGCCTATGCGCTCAAGGGGAGACTCGACCTGAGTTCTGTGGTCTTTCTGCTCCTTCTCGCCGTCCTGACCAACGGCGCGCTGGTGAACTACGCTGCACGCTATGCGCTCCTCCTGGCGGCGGCCAGCAGGGAGGGCTTTGTCGATACTGCCGTCGCGAAGAACCTTTCGACGGATTGGCGATGGAGTGCCACGTCCGGGATCCCCTTGCGCGCGCTCCTGGCCCCCGGTCGTGCCGCCCCGGGGCATGTGTTCCATCATATCGCGCTCCAGGCGGAATTTCAGCACCGGTCATCCCTGAAAGAGCACGCGGCGTTTCTGATCACCGGGCTGATCATCATCGAGATGGCGTTGAATATCCAGGGGCACCTGGGATATGATCTTCTGCAGAACATTCTGTACCGACGCTACGATATCGTCGCCGCCATCCTCTTCGGCATGTTCCTCCTCGTCAAGGTCACCGCGCTGATCATCGATGTCCGGTCCGGAAGGGAAGAACGGAGGTTCGCGAATGTCACGTGAGCGAGTTGGCGCCCGGACAAGCCGCGTGCTGGAGATCGCTTCGGCGCGGCCCGATATCAGCTGGCTTGTTCTCTGGATTGCCGGCCTGGGCATTCTTCTGCTCTGGGACCTGTTCTTTCTCAACGCTCCCGCCCTTGATCGTTTCATCAACGCGCTGGCAAACACCATGCTTGCTGGGTTTCTCGTCGTGGCGTTCTCTCTTCTCCTGGGCTGGCTCTCGGGCATCTGGCTCTTTATGACGGAGCGGAGAGGCCTCCGGACCGGATATCTCCTCGGCTCCTTTCTCCTGAACCTGGTGCGCTCTGTTCCGCAGATCGTCGGGATGCTGGCGGGGTATGTCGTACTTACCCTCTTCATCGAGCGGAATTCGGGATTGAACGCCTCCACGATTCTTTGCTGGATGTCTCTCATCACGACCTGTGTCGTGTTCTATGATGTGACCGACCTCATTCGCTCGCGCATCGCCCAGTTTGCGGCGCTTGACTTCTATCCCGCGATGCTCTGCAGCGGAGTGAGGGAGTCCCGGATCATCAATATCGAGATCCTCTGGAAAAACAGCCGCGCGCACTTGTTGCAGGTCATGATCGGTGTCTTCGGCATGGCGGTCTTTCTGCAGTGCAGCATCGACTTTGTGCTCTCCGTCGGGCTCTCGACGGACGTCAGCGCGACGAATTTCCCCGTGACACTCGGATCACTCCTGGCGACCATGGACAGCAAGCAGGACATTCTTGCCATCGGGACCGTCATGACGTCGCCGGGGTATCTCCCGCAGCTGTTCACGACGCATTTGCAGGGCGTGAGCGTCGCGTCGGCGATCACCTTCACGCTGCTCTGTATCCACAATATCGGGAACGGATTTGTACGGAGGCACCGGTTGTGAGCGACAGTGAGCTCACATATGCCGTTCACGTCTCCGTGAACAGGCGTTCGCTGGTCTCGATCGACAAGTATTCCGTCAGGCAGGCGGCCATCACATTTCTCTTCGGGGAATCAGGCATCGGGAAGTCGCTGATCAACCGGACAATCTACGGGCTGCTTCCCCCTGATGAGTTCACCTATGACGTCAACGGCGTCTCCGGCGAAGAGTACGCCGGAGCCGCGCGCACCAGGGAGATCCTCGCGACTGGTTTCTTTGTATTCCAGGAGCCCTCCACCCACCTTCATCCACTTCTCACGATCGGAGAGCAGCTCCGGGAGGGTTCCCTCGCAGAGGACACGCGTGAGCAGGCGATCCTCACGGAGCTGTGGGCCGGCGCCCTCTCATCGTCACCGTCGGAACTCCTCACGGTCTATCCGAAACCGTTTCGTCCAAGCGGCGGGGAGAAGCAAAGGATTCTGCTGGCCATGGCCTTCAAAAGGATTGACCGGTGGACCGCAGGGAGCGTCGCAGGGGATCCGCCCCTGTTCGTGTTTGATGAACCGACGGGGAGCCTTGATAACCGGTTCCGCGACATCGTTCTCGCGATGCTCTTCCAACGGTATCGCACAAGACCGTTCACCGCGGTGGTGATCAGCCACGACTACTCGATGGTAAGCACGATCAGACGGGACTATGCGGACCTTTCCTCGTCCATCGACTACAAAGAGCTGCGGATGAAGGATGAACAGCTGGAGCTGACGCCGTTTGAGCCGGAGACGTATCTCCGGTGGCTCCGGAGGCAAACGGTGCCGGCGCCCAAAACGACGGACGCCGGGATTGTGGGCAAGGTCGATTCCTCCATTTCTGTCTTCGGGCGTCATCTCATGGTTCTGCAGGGTGCAAACGGGGGATCTCCGATGCCGCTCGTTTTTCGGAAGGGTTCGATGACTTACCTCAAAGCGCCGAGCGGGATGGGGAAGACCACGCTGGTAAAGGTCATGATGGGCCTTCTTCGCGCCGACCGGTTCCGGATGGAGTTCAAGGGGGAAGTACTCACGGAGAAAACACCCGAGGCATTCTGGCGTGACCATATCTGGGGCCGGAGCATGACGATGGTCTTTCAACACGCCGATGAGGCGTTGAACCAGCAGTCCACCGTCGCCGGGACATTTCACGGGCTTCCTCTCCGTTTTCCGCGTACACGCTCTGCGCTGACGGAATTCCTGGAGCATCTTTTCCCGCCGGACGTCATCCGCGATATTCTTGACAGGAAGGTTTCCCGACTTAGCGGCGGTCAGAAGCAGCGGCTGAACCTTCTGCGCGGGCTTGCGTTGCAGACGGATTTGCTGATCCTCGACGAACCGCTCAACGGTCTGGACTTCGAATCGTCCGTGCGCGTGCTCGAAATGCTCCGCCGGCGCCTCGACGGAGGGAGCGCCATCCTCGTGATCTCTCACAATGAGGAGATCTTCGATAGCCAGGTCCGCCCGGATGACGTCTACTACCTGAGGGAAAGCCCGGAGATGTCCGACTAATGGGGCGAATCCTCTTCTGCAGTCCGCTCCTCTATTGCAATTTCCGATAATTTGCACTATCTTCTTTCAAAATAGCCAGCTCTCACGTCCGTGAGAGATGTTGCGGCTATTCACAGTGCCGATCTTTCTCAAACGCCTTTGATGATTGTTCCCGGACCGGGACGACCATGAAAGGCGTTTTTCGTTGTCCAGGTGTCCACTCACCCAATGGAGCCGCACGCATGAAACGACGGGATTTTCTCATCAAAGGGATCGGGGGGAGCGCAGCCGCGCTCGCATTCGGGAAGTATGCCAGGGTGCTCGCTGCACCGGTCGATGACAAGAAAGCGCCGTATCAGCTTGTGGCAATTCGCGGAGGCGAACCGGCCGCGATGTTCGACAATGCCATCGAGTCGTTCGGCGGGATGAGTGCATTCGTCAAGAAGGGTCAGCGGGTCCTCGTGAAGCCGAACATCGGATGGGATGTCGGACCGGAGCAGGCGGGCAACACGCACCCGATGCTCGTCAAACGAGTTATCGAGCAATGCTATAACGCCGGGGCAAAGGAAGTCTTCGTGTTCGACCACACCTGTGACACGTGGTCGCAGTGCTACCGGAACAGCGGGATCGAACGCGCCGTGAACGACGCGAAGGGAAAGATCGTCAGCGGGAATAGCGAAGCCAACTACCAGGAGGTTGCCAACCCGAAGGGACAGCGTCTGGTGAAGGCCAAGGTGCACGAGCAGCTGCTCCATGCGGACGTCTTCATCAATATTCCCGTCCTAAAACATCATCATTCCTCGCGCGTGACCATCGGCATGAAGAACCTCATGGGTGTTGTATGGGACCGGGGCGAATGGCATCAGGACGATCTTCACCAGTGCATCGCGGATTTCTCTTTCTACCGGAAGCCGGACCTCGTGATCGTTGACGCCTACAACGTCATGAAGCAGAACGGTCCACGGGGCGTGTCACCTGCCGACGTCGTCCAGATGAAGGCCCAGCTTCTGTCCACGGATCCCCTGGCTGCCGATGTGGCGGGGGCGAAGCTGTTCGGCGTGGAGCCGTCCGACGTGCGCTATCTTACGATTGCCGCGTCCATGGGGCTCGGGAAGCTCGAACTTGATCCCGCCGCAATCAAGAGGATAAAGCTCTGATCTCGTGCAGGCGCGCGGCCGGTCCATATTGAAAAAAGTGCGGCTGGGAGTGTCCCTTACGGCGGGAGTGCTGATCGCTGCCGTGTTCCTTGCCTTTGCCGGCGTCCTTCCTCCGGCCCTGGTCGCAACCGCGACCTACCTTCAATTCCTTCCTTCGTTGTTGAAGTTCATCAATCTGCCGACCATCGTTGCCGCGGGCTTCGTTGTCGTCCTCGTTGCAACGCTGCTCTTCGGCCGCGTCTACTGCTCGTTCGTTTGTCCGCTCGGCGTTTTTCAGGACGGGTGTGCACGCCTGGCCAGGACCGTGAACAAGAAGCGGATCGAGCGGCCGGGTCCGCGGCACGATTGGGTCCGGTTCGGCATCCTCGGGGCAAGCGCCGTGAGTCTGATCGCGGGATCGACGCTGCTCGTCAATCTGCTGGACCCGTTCAGCAGTGCCGGACGCATCCTCACCCACCTCGTGCGCCCGTTCGTCTACGGCGGGAACAACTTTCTGGCGTGGCTTTCCGAGCTGCTCACGCTGTACTGGCTCAATCCTGTCGATCTGCCTCCGCAAAGTCTGCCTGCCGTGCTCATCGCGCTCGGAACCCTGGGCGTTGTTGGCTGGCTCTCGTATACACGCGGCCGTTTCTATTGCAATGTGATCTGCCCGGTGGGAGCGCTCCTCGGTCTGGTCTCCCGCGTCGCGCTCTTCAAGATTGCGATCGATCAGGAAGATTGCACGAGCTGCGGGCTGTGCGAAAAAGCGTGCAAGGGGGGTTGCATCGACAAAAAAAAGAAGACCGTCGACTTCGACCGTTGCGTTGGCTGCTTCAATTGTTTTGATGTGTGTGTCCGCGATGACATGTATTTCACGACACCTTGGAAGGCCGTCGCAAAGCCTGTCCCGTCGGACGCCGGGAGAAGGAAATTCCTCCAGCGTTCTTCAGCCTCCATGGCTCTGCTCTTCCTGACGGGCGGCGGGAAGACCATCGTCCCGAAGAAGTTGACCACGGTTCGGACCGGGTCGCCGATGCCCGTCTCTCCCCCCGGCTCCAGGAGTCTTCAGCACTTCACCGCGACGTGCACGGCCTGCCATCTCTGCGTCAGCGCGTGCATCGCCAATGTTCTGCAGCCATCATTGTTTGAATACGGTGTGTCAGGCGTGTTCCAGCCGAGGATGGACTATCGGTCCGGCTACTGCAACTACGACTGCACTGCGTGCGGCGACGTCTGTCCTTCGGGTGCTATCCTTCCTCTGGAAAAGGAGCAGAAGAAGCTCACGCAGCTGGGCATCGCGAAATTCGTCAAGGACAACTGCATCGTTAATACGGAGCACACAGACTGTGGCGCGTGCTCCGAACATTGCCCGACAAAAGCCGTGACCATGGTGAAGTTCACCGACAAGCTCGTGATCCCTGAGGTGCACGAGGAGTTCTGCATCGGTTGCGGCGCGTGCGAGCATGCGTGCCCCACCAAGCCCTTCAAGGCCATTTATGTCAACGCCAACTCCGTCCATGCAGTGGCGAAGAAGCCCGAAGTGAAGAAGGCCGAACCGGTGCCCGCTCAACAAGAGGATTTTCCTTTCTAACTCCCCACCAAAGTCGCTGCTTCGGCGCTTGAATCTCACACCTCGTTGACGTATCATTGAGCGTCACAGCCGACGCCCTTCCCCATGTCGAGAATTGTCACGGTTCTACCCGGTGTACTGTGTCTTGCCGCTGTTCTTGCGACAGCATTTGTCCGCGTTCCCGGAGAAGTCCTCGGGACCGCAGTCTCGCAACCGGGAGAGGAATATACGTACGAGGTGAGCTGGACCTGGTTTAAGCTGGGGAGGATTCGCTTGCAGACACTAGCCGACGGCCGGGCAGAAGCGCATATCGATTCGTACCCGAACATTCCGTTCGTCGACCTGCACTCGGTGCACTTCACGAAGATGGACAGCCTGTGCTTCTCCCGGGCGTCGCTCTCGATGGAGAAATACGACTCCGTGTGGAAGGGGATGGACTACGTCTATGACTTGCCCGAGAAGAGGCTGATCGTTGAAGACATTCAGCTCAAGTCCCCGACCGCACTTCCCGACTCGCGCGCGGCGAAGGACACCATTCTTCTCCCGTCGGCGCAATTTCTCGACGGGCTGTCGATCGCGTATTACCCCCGGCGATTCGTGCACACCGATACCACCATCACGGTCCCGACCGTGCTGTACGGGAAGCTGGGGGAGACGACGTTTGAATTTCACCGGCAGCAGACAACCGAATCGATCGACGCCCTTGAAAACCCGGTCAAGGTCGTGGAGATCAACGGGAGCACCTCGGCGGTCGGCATCTATGGCATGACCGGTGAGTTCACCGGCTGGTTTTCGGATGACAGCGCTGCCGTTCCCATCAAGGGGAAGCTGAAAGTGCTCATCGGAAGCGTGTCGGTGGAATTAGTCAACTGGAACCGCAGAGGCTGGAGCCCGCCACAATAAAATAAACCGGACCCCACCGTTCGGAAAACTCCCGTTCCCGACGTATTAAGTTGAGAGACCTCCCGCCATTTTCCCCACATGGAGGGTACGGCCTTGGAGTCGGAACGGTTCAAAGTACGGGGTTTGACGCGGTTGTCGGCCGAGTATCCACGCCGCCTGCTTTCTCCGAAATCGTTGTACCGGGAAGATCTGTGTGTTGTCGGGGACGTCCGCCTGCTCAACGAATCCGCGATCGGAGTCGTGAGCTCGCGCAGGATCCCCGGACGTCTCGTCCGCGAGGCGCACGATTGGGCTGTTTCCATGAAACTGTCCCGGCGGGTCATCGCCGGCGGGTTTCATTCCCCGATGGAGCGTGAATGCCTCAACCTTGTACTGTCGGGGTTGACCCGCGTCATCGTCTGTCCGGCGCGTGGCATCGGCCGAATGCGCATTCCCGCTGAATGGAAACCGCTCCTCGAATCGCAGCGACTGACCATCGTTTCCGGCATTGAACGGACTCTCCGCCGCTCGACGGAGGCGCTCGCTGCACGGCGGAATGCGCTCGTCGCGTCGCTCGCAGATGTCGTCCTGGTCGTGCACGCATCTCCGGGCGGGGCCACGGAACGGCTTGCACGCGAGATCGTTGCTCACGGGAAGAGGCTTGTCACTATCGGCGGGCCCGAAAACGACCGCCTGATCCGCCTTGGCGCCGAAATCTGGGATTGGTGATGTGAAGACACAGCCG
>DATJPR010000018.1:0-11055 GCA_035506295.1 Bacteroidota bacterium
GATCAGGATATCGATAGACAAATTGGCCTTCTCAACTCAGCACTCGAGTACTCTCCCGGCAATGCGATCCTTCTGTACAGCCTCGGACGTGCCAGGTATATCAAGAGTGATTATCGGGGGTGTGTCGACGTCCTTCAGCCGATCGCCGCCAGGAAGTGGGAGTATCCACCACTCTACCTCCTCCTTGCTGAGGCGCAGGATATGCTCGCCGAGTACGAGTCCGAAAAAGCCACCCTGCAACAAATTCTTCCGATGGACGACGTTTCACCGGAGGCGCACGCTTTGATGGGGACACTCTATCGACGAGAGGGCAACATTGTCGCCGCGACGGCGGAAGACAACGCCTTCGTTCACGCGATGACGCGACAGGGGGTCGCCATGAGGACGATCTTCCAGACCCTGTCGGACATGAACATCAACGAAGGGTTCTGGGAAGAAGGAGTTCTCTTCTATCGACGCACTCTTAGCACACCGGCAGAAGCCATCAACGCGCATTTGGCACATGCGGACACGCTCATTGCCCGGGGCGACACACTTCATGCGATAAAAGACCTCGTCCGGGCGCTGGCCATTGATTCGCTTAACCGTCACGCCACCATCTCTCTTGCACAGGCCGCTGAAACCGCCCAGGAGCCGCGACTAGCACTTCACTACTATCGACAATACCTCAAGCTTGATTCAGCCTCGACGCATGCCGACTATGCCCGTTCACGGATTGCGCTTCTTCATCCATAGTCCAGAATCCATCCACCATCACCGGAGGTTTCCATGAAAAGCAGGAGAACGAAGAGGGTTGTGAACACCAAAAAGACGAAGAAGACGAAGAAGGCGAATCGTCCATTGAAGACAAACGCGAGATATGTCTACTGGTACGCGTGTGCATACCCTCGGTTTGGATTACAGGTTCTCAAGGATGTCACCGCTGCACTTCAACGGCAGGGTTTTGAGCTTTCCCCCGATCAGTTGGAAGCCCTTGCCCGCTATTTGGACGACAAGAACAAATACGAGGTTTCAGCTCGACAACTGCTTGAGGGCATCTGCTTCATGAAGCAGCGTCAGCCGAAGAAAGAGCCTCCGACAGTTGTAGCTGGCACGGGTGAAGTCGTGCCCCTTTTCGAGGCATCGGCTGGAGGCAACGTGCCCCACAGCACAAACCTTCCGCAGCCGCCACCTCCGCCATGGGGCAATGGCTGACGGACCCACAGGGTGAGAGACGTGAAAGAGAGCAGCGATATCATGGCGCAGCCAACTTCGCAGCCTGAGGCCGCCGTCCTTGAACAGGTCACGGACCTGGCTTTGCTTCTCGGCCAGCATTCCGACTTCGAGGAGATGGTCCGCCTTGCCACGACCAAGGCGTTGGCCTTGTTCCGCGCGGAGACGGTATCGATCGTGATGCTCAATCCGCAGACCCAGCATACCCGGAAAACCATCGCCCTTGCTGCGGAGGGGAAGGCCGACAGGCGTCTTCATCTGATCCACACGACGCTGATCGGATGGTCGCTCCGGGAGAAGCAGCCGTTTCTCACTCCCGATATTGCGCAGGACACACGATTTCAGAATGTTAACGTCCGGGACTCTGCATATCGCTCGGCGATGTGCGTTCCGATGCGGCTTGCGGGATCCACTGTAGGCCACATGATCGTTCTTGCCGACCGGAGTGGACCTGTCTATGACGCGCCGGACATCGTTTCGCTCGAACGATTCTCCGCTGTCTGCGCACCATTTCTCGGCAACGCGCAAGCCTTGATGAAGCATTTCTCCGCGGCCCTGCCCGACGACATTCTCGATTCTTCCTACGAGCCCCTCGGGCTCATCGGTCGGAGCAGGGCCTTTCATTCGCTCCTCAGGGCGATCAGCGCCGCGTCACGGTGCGATGTGAGGGTGTTCATCGAAGGCGAGAGCGGTACGGGAAAGGAACTGGTCGCACGCGCCATCCACGCCACGAGCACCCGGAACGGTCAACGCTTCATCGCCATCGACTGCGGGGCGATCCCCCCGAACCTCATCGAGAGCGAACTGTTTGGCCATGTCAAGGGCGCCTTCACCGGCGCGATGACCAACCGGCGGGGGCTGTTCGAAGAGGCCGACGGGGGCACGCTGTTCCTCGATGAAATTACGAACCTCTCCTTCGACGTGCAGGCCAAGCTCCTCCGCGCGTTGCAGGAAGGAGAAATCCGTCCGGTCGGCGGCAATCAAACGCGCAAGATCGATGTGCGCATCATCGCGGCGACGAGCGCATCGACGCGCTCGCTCGTCGAACAGAAACAATTCCGTGAAGATCTCTACTACCGGCTTCACGTCTTCCCTATTCAGGTCCCGACGCTGAAGGAGCGAACGGAGGACATTCCCCTGCTGGTGAATCACTTCGTCGAGCGATTCGCCGCAGAGCAGAAGAAGCCCATCGCCACGATCGATGCCGCCCTCATTCGCTTTCTCCAGCATCGACGATGGCGGGGCAACATCCGTGAGCTGGAGAATTTCGCCGAGCGCATCGTCGCACTCGCCCCGCAGAACACCTCCACGATCGATGCGTCAGTCCTCCCGCCGGAAATCGCCAGGGAATATCGCACGTTTGCACCGTCACCCGCATCTGATGCATTGCGTCCTCTGGAAGACGCGTTGGCAGAACTCGAGGAACAGAAAATCCGCGAGGCGCTCGAGCGATGCCAATGGAATCAGTCCGAGGCGGCGCGGGCATTGCGGATCTCCGAGCGGGCCATGAGGTACAAGATGGCGCGCCTCGGCATCGTCCGTCTCGACAAATCCTGCCGTCCGTAACTTACCCCCAGACAAGAGCTTCCGCTCACGACATTTTCGTCGAAGTTCCGCCCCTGATTCCGGCTCTCGTACTCCTCGGACATGGAGATTCCGATCAATATTCGGGGATGTTTCTTGCTGCATGTTGGCCCGGTTGTTGACCTCTGTCGACGCGTGCCTCGTTTCCATAAATCAAATGCGGTCCACTTATCCCCGGAGGTTGTCATGCGTACGTCAGTGGTGATTCTCAGCGGGCTTCTGGTTCTTGCAGCCGTCGTCAGTCGTGCTCAGGTAAATCAGGACGGGCCCAAGCCGTTCACTCATGCCACCGTTGAACAGACGGAACAAAGTCTCGTGAAAGCGCTCGAAAGCGATTCGCCGGGCCTGCAGGTCTCCGCAGCCGCGACCATTCGCGAGCTCAAGTCGCTCATGCCCGACCGGTCGTTTTCCTCCCTCGTCATCCCTCTCATGCGGATCGTCAAGAACGAAAACGCTGACCGCGATGCGAGGATTGTCGCCGCGATCGCGTTGCACGAGTTGAATTCCGGCAAAGGCGACTACGCCATCAAATCGATGGCCCGGACGACATCGAACGAACGGTTCGCGTACATCTGCTCCTGGCTGACGTACTATCGAGCGAAAGAGAGTAGTCCCGCGTATGCGACGAAGGACTCGACGGAGTTCGCCCAGCACGTCGCCGTGAAGTGAACCCAACATTGCCAGCGTTGCCGCGGCAGCTGAAATGAGAACGCCGGCCCGATCCAGGAGGATCCGGCCGGCGTTAAGATCTTTCGCGTTCTTCCACTATGCCAAAGCAGTCTCGCGTGCGCCCTCCCTCTCCGCTGCCGGATGCTCCCGCCTCTGCCGAAGATACTCGATCGCTGAGAGCGCGGCAATAGTTCCATCCGCGACCGCGGTCGTGATTTGCCTGTACTTCTTTTCAATGGAATCCCCTGCCGCAAACACTCCTTTTTGAGATGTCTCCAGGGCTTCGTTCACGACGATTTCGCCGGTGTCATTGACAAGCACTGCGCCCTCAAAGGGGCTGGTGTTCGGGATATAGCCGATGAAGATAAATGCGCCGTCGATGGCGAATTTCGTCTCGTCGCCGGAACGGAGATGTCGGATGACCGCGCCGTTCAGCGACTCGTTCCCCTGAAACTCCGCGATGGTCGATTCCATGATGAATTTGATCTTGGGGTTCTTGCGTGCCTCCTCAACGGCATGAGGAAAGGCCTGGAAGTGGTCGAACTGATGAATAACGGTGACCGAGTCAGCATACTTCGTCAGTGATACTGCTTCTTCGAGTGCCGAGTTTCCTCCGCCGACAACAATGATGTCCTTCCCGAGAAAGAAATCGCCATCGCACGTCGCACAGTATGAAATCCCCTTGCCGCGGAATTCTGCTTCTCCAGGAACGCCGAGGGTGCGCGGCTTCCCCCCTGTCGCGATGACAACGGCGCGTGCAAGGTATCGTTCCTTGTCGTTGACCTCGATCACCTTTTCGTCACCCGCAAGATCGATGCGGGTCAGCGCGACATTCGACTTGATCTCACAGCCGAAATCGCGGGCCTGTTTGCGCATGGTGGTGGCAAGCTGATATCCGCTGATATTGTCGACGCCGGGGTAGTTCGCGATCTCGTGCGTGAGGACCATTTGTCCCCCGACCGCTCCCTCGTTCAGAATGAGGGCCTTCATCTTCGCCCTCGCCAGATAGATTCCGGCAGTCAACCCGGCGGGGCCTGCGCCAATGACGATGACATCAAATGCGCGTGTGTCCATGGCTATTCCGAAATGACAGGCGTACTATCATTGAGCTGCATTCACCGCGAAATGCTCGTCAAGAATGTCGGTCACCTGATCCTTGCTCTGGATACTGCTCGTGGCCTTGACAACCTTGCCGTCGCGGAAATAGACGGTGAACGGGAGGCCGCGGAAGTTCTGGCATTCGGGAAGAGTCCGGATGAGATGCGCGTGTGGAGCGTCGAATTCCAGATCGCGAAAGGCCACATGCGTGTACTCCCCTCTGATTTCGTCCATGAGCTCGTATACGGGGATACACATCGGTCCCATGCGCCCACAGCACACCATGACGTTTTTGTGTTCCGCGAGTGTCTCGTGAAACTCCTGCTCACTGCCGATGTGCTCGAGATTGGTTTGCAGCATATATGCTATCCTTTCGATGAGATGAATGCCACAGATGACGATTCGACGGTCAGCCTACCACGGACCGACCATGGCTCCAAGCAGCGCACCATAGATCATGCTTATCCAGCGGTTGCGCGTGATCGGGCACATTCCGGACTTGCATCCGATGAAATGCGCGTAGGCAAATCCGCCCGCGCCACCAAGAATGATCGGAAGAATCCTCCCTAACCAAAGAACCACGTCTCGGCCTCCCATTCTGAAGAGTCTTGTGAAGCAAGCATTTCGAGTAGTGTATTGGATGCACGTAAAACGCCAGCGGGTCTGGCCGAATCGTGTTTGCACCTTTTGCTATTCCGCTGCATCTTATAGAGAGTTACTGCACTTTCACCATGGAACCCTCTCCCATGCCAACGAAAAGCGCTGTCGTTAAGCAGATCAGCGGCCTCACGTTTGCTGCAAAGGCCGACACCAATCACTGGGTCATCATGGACGGCCCCGCCGAACTCGGCGGCTGCAATGCCGGCTCCCGGCCGAAGGAACTTTTGCTGATCGCCCTCGGCGGCTGCACCGGAAGCGACGTGGTTTCCATTTTGAAAAAGAAGCGCGTCGACCTTGAAGGGTTTGAAATCCGACTTTCGGGTGAGACGCGCGAGGAACACCCGCAGATCTTCACTTCCATTCATATCGAATACGTGCTCACCGGCGAGAACATTCCCCCTGCCGATGTCGAGCGCGCGATCGAGCTGTCCACCACCAAGTACTGTTCTGTTTCCGCCATGCTCCGCGGAACGGTGCAAATCACGCATTCGTACCGGATCGAGGCGGCGACCACTGTGCGTTCGGGACGCGTCGCGCAGCCTGCTTGAGGCAGCCATCCTCCCGGCTGCGACTGGTCTCCCTTCAGCTTCCGCGCATTCCGCCCGGCGGATTTGCGATGAACGGGTTTGACTTTCTCCGCCCGCACTCATACTTTCAAGTGTCCACTTCTTGCATTGAGACCCTCGCGTTCAGAAATCTCCCACTCCAACGATCCACTGCTGAGGAGCATCGCTATGTCTGCACGTACTCGCGTCCTGTCTCTCCTCCTCGCCGTCCTCCTCCCGCTGTCCGTGTTTCCGCAGGGGAAGCCGGCGAAGGAGGTGGCTCTCCCTGATATACCGTACACACTTTACACGCTCGACAACGGCCTGAAGGTCATCGTCCATGAGGACCACAAGGCGCCGATCGTTGCTGTGAACGTCTGGTACCATGTCGGATCCAAAAATGAGAAGGCCGGGAAAACCGGATTCGCGCACCTGTTCGAACACCTGATGTTCAACGGGAGCGAGAATTACAACGATGACTATTTTCAGGAAATGGAGCGCATCGGTGCCACGGACATGAACGGCACCACGAACGAGGACCGGACGAATTACTTCGAAGATGTGCCGACCTCGGCGTTGGACATCGCGCTCTGGATGGAATCGGACAGGATGGGGCATCTGCTTGGCGCCGTCAACCAGGCGAAGCTCGACGAGCAGCGGGGTGTCGTGCAGAACGAGAAAAGACAGGGCGAGAACGAACCATATGCCATCGCCGATGAGTTGATCACCAAAGCCGTGTGGCCGGCTTCTCATCCGTACGCGCATACCGTCATCGGATCGATGGAAGATCTGAACGCCGCCTCACTCGAGGACGTGAAGGAATGGTTCAGGACCTACTACGGGACCGCCAACGCGGTGCTGAGCATCGCGGGTGACGTGAAGCCGGAGCAAGCACTTCAGCTCGTGAAGAAGTACTTCGGCGACATTCCGTCCGGCCCACCGGTTGCGCATTTTGATTCCTGGGTCGCAAAGCGCACCGGCACGATCCGTGAACGTGCGGAGGATAGGGTCCCCCAGGCGCGGGTGTACAAAGTCTGGAACGTCCCGGGCTGGGCGACACAGGAAGGACAACAGCTCCAGCTCGTCACATCCCTGCTGACGTCCGGGAAATCCTCCCGCCTCTACAAACGGCTGGTCTACGACGATCAGACGGCGACCAACGTTTCCGCGTATCTCGATCGGCGCGAGATCGCGAGCCTCTTCATCATTGAGGCGACGGCGAAGCCCGGAGGGGATCTCCAGGGTATCGAAAAGGCGATCGACGAGGAGCTGGCGAAGTTCATCGCCCAGGGTCCGACCGAGGAAGAACTGCAGCGTGCGAAGACCCAGGCCGAGGCGGGATTCATCCGCGGGAGCGAGCGCATCGGCGGGTTCGGCGGGACATCGGACATCCTTGCCCAGAATGAGGTCTTCGCCGGCAGTCCTGATTTCTACAAGACCACGTTTCAGTGGATGCGCTCCTCCACGCCGGCCGAATTGAAGAAAGCCGCCGAAGCGTGGCTCACCGACGGGCAATACATCCTCGAGATCTCACCGTTCGCCACGTACTCGACAGCTCCTGCCGATACGACGCTGAGAAAGAAATTGCCGGCGCAGGGAGAACCACCGGCAGTCCATTTCCCGGCCTTTCAAAAGGCAACATTGTCGAACGGGATGAAGATCATCCTTGCGCAGCGGACATCGGTGCCGCTCGTGAATTTCCAGATGCTCTTCGATGCGGGGTATGCATCGGATCATCTCTCCTCTCCGGGAACCGCCTCTCTCGCCATGAATATGCTCGACGAGGGGACAACGACCCGGACAGCGCTCCAGATCAGCGACGATCTGCGATCGCTGGGCGCGACACTGGGCACGGGGTCAGGCATCGACTATTCGTATGTGACCCTCTCCGCACTTAAGGCGAACCTTGACAAGAGCCTCGACCTCTACGCCGACGTCGTCCTGCACCCTTCATTCCCTGAAAAAGACTTCGAGCGATTGCAGAAACAGACGCTCGCGGGGATCAAACAGGAGCGCTCCAGCCCGATTCCGATGGGCGTTCGCGTTCTGCCCGCACTGCTCTACGGCAAGGACCACGCCTACGGTGAACCGCTGACCGGATCGGGATTTGAAGAGACCGTTTCGAAGCTCACGCGCGACGACATGGCCAGGTTCCACCAGACGTGGATGAAACCGAACAACGCAACCCTGATCGTCGTCGGCGATGTGTCGATGACCGAGATCGTGCCGAAACTGGAGAAGCTGTTCAAGGAGTGGAAACCGGGAGAGGTGCCGAAGAAGGAGATCCCGACCGTTGAGCTGAAGAAAAGCCCGGTTGTCTACATCATGGACAAACCCGGGGCGCTCCAGTCCGTTATCTTCGCATCGCATCTGACGCTTCCCGTCAACAATCCCGACGAGATTGCCATCAACGCGATGAACACTGTGCTCGGCGGCGCGTTTACTTCCCGCCTGAACATGAACCTCCGAGAGGACAAGCACTGGTCGTACGGCGCGGGAAGTGTGCTGCTGGGGACGGGCGGACAGCGGCCGTTCATTGCGTACGCTCCTGTCCAGTCGGACAAGACTGCAGAGTCCGTGGCTGAAGTCAACAAGGAGCTGCACGACGTCGTGGGAAGCAGGCCGCCGACACAACAGGAGGTGACGAAGGTCAAGGAGAATCTGACGATGGAGCTGCCCGGGCTGTGGGAAACCAATAACGCCATCATGAGCTATCTCGGTCGCATGGTGCAGTTCCATCTCCCGGACGACTACTATCAGACGTATCCCGGCAAGGTCTCGAACCTGAGCGTTCAGGATGTCGATCACGCCGCGGTGGAAGCGATCCATCCTGCAGGCATCGTGTGGATGATCGTTGGGGACCGCGCAAAGATCGAAAAGCCCATCCGTGATCTGAACCTGGGTCAGATCGAATTCATCGATTCCAACGGGAAGCTCATCCAATAACCGGATGGACACGGAGGTAAGAGACACGAAGGGCGCCGCATCGCGACGCCCTTTTGGTTGTCATGTCTTTGCGATCTTCATCGCGGCTCAGCCCCCATTGCAGATCAGTGCCCGAAGGCCTCTTTCGGAACAGTGCTTCGCGACATGGTTGGCGATTTCCACTGCAGCCCGAGGAATTCCCCGCCGCCGGCCTGGAAGAAAAGCACCTTGATGGCATGCTTGCCGGCCTTCAACGCAGTCTTCCCGGCAACCGTGACGGAACCATGGAGTCCATCATTGTCCGCCACAACTCTCCCATCGATGAGCAATCGACTTCCGTCGTCAGACCGAAGATAAAACGTATAGAGTCCATCGTCGGGCACGGCGAGCGAACCGGAAAAGACGACGCCCCAGTTTGTTGCTTGAGACGTCACTGCTGAGGTGTTGATATCGGAGGCCACGCCGTTCGACACCGCCTTCAGGGAATCGAAGTCGGGAAGACGGGTCCACGAGCCTTGATAGAAATCGTACAGGAGACCGGGGGCGGTGGGCGCGGTGATCGTCGGTGGGAGGAACACCACCTTCTCGGCAGTCTCCTCGCGGACGCCCGTCGAATCGTTCCGGTCGAAGTACTGGCGCACCTTGATCGTCATGGAAGAGGTTGCCGTGATCGGAGCGGTGTACGTGGGAGACGCGCCCACAGGATCACTCCCATCAGTCGTGAATCTCAGCACTCCTTGATTGAACAACGGGAGCACCGCGACAGTAGCTTTCTCGAGGAACGGAGCAACCGCAGAAACCCCGATCAACGGCTGCGCAACGAGTCCGGAAATCCATCGGGACAGCTGTCCCGATGTCTGCGCTTCCGCGAATCCCACGCCGTGCAATTTGCATGTATCTTCGATCCAGCCGTGAGAGCCGGCGGCATCGGAAGAGTGAGGTGGCACAACGGCTGTTACCTTCACGCTGTACTGTCCGGCAAGCTGAATCAATTTCGACAGCGCCTGCTGCGATTGCGCCTGAAGCGTCAGGTCGCCGGACACGACATCGGTGCAGCCATCGACGAAAACAATTCCCTGATCGATACGACCTTCGAGTAATGCCTCCTTGAATCGTGCCGAGCATTGCCTCAGTGTCTCACCACGGTGTGTCTCCGTCATGAAATGGCGATCCACGAAGGGTAGATTCTGGAACCCGTCTTCAGCCCGCGGGCTCCCGAAAAACAGCGTACGGGGGTGATTCCGAATCGCTGCGTCGTCCTCCCGTGCATCTTCTTCCCGGGCAATGGCGGCGTCAATTGTGCCCCGCGCCGCATCGACCGCTGCAGGCGGGATACCGAGGCCGATCAGCGCCGCCCGGGCCATGAGCCAGTCCCCCGGCGGGAGCATGTGGACGCCGTCCACAGTGAACACGCCGGCATTGGACATGCCCTTGTGCTGATAGGGCGCCAGCGCTTCATGGAATGTTTTGTTCTGATCGACAAGAACGCAGTGATGGGCAGCCGCAATCTCGCGGAGCACGTCGTTGTAGGGAACGAGTTTCTTGTTCTCCGGTGATTGGAGGTTTTCCTGGATGACGGTCGTCGTGAATAGAGCAACGTGGATATGATGGGCCGCGGCCTTTTCCACCATCTCGGTAACGAGCGCCTTGAATTGTGGCAACGGCACACCCTGCGGTCCTCCGCCTTCCGGGTGGGTCGCATCGAACCCGTGCCACACATCGTTAATCCCGACGCTGATCGTCACCCAGTCCGGCTGATAGGCGAGAACGTCGCGATCGAATCTGGCGGCCATGTCGGTGGACTTGTGCCCGCCGATTCCCGAATTAACGACGATGATGTTTTTCTCCGGCGCCAGAATGCTCAGAGCCTTCCGCATCACAGAGAGATATCCGCGTGGCGATTCCCCAAGCTCGGTAATGCTGTTTCCCAGGGCGACCACAATCTGGTTCGATAGTAGCGTATCCGCTGCCGGGTTGCGGTCAGGGCGTTGAAGAGCGAAAGCACTTGCCACGAATGGGCAGAGTGCGAGGCAAAGCAGGACGATGCGAACGTTCACGGGATGAGGATCTTAGGTGAGATTGTCGTACATTACCCATGCGATGGTAGTGATTTATCCATGGAGAAGCAAGGAGCGATAAGAATGCGTCGAATGTTTGTTCTCGGTATTGCGGTACTCGCACTCGGGTTCAGTGCAGGAAGAGCACAGGGTGAAAAACCTGAACCTGCGAAGAAGATCATCGATGCCGCATTGCAGCAGGCCTCGATCTCCCACAAAAACGTCCTGGTGATTTTCCACGCATCCTGGTGTGTTTGGTGCAGGCGCCTCGACAGCGTTCTTACAAATCCGGAAGTCAGCCCATT
>DATJPR010000019.1:0-7974 GCA_035506295.1 Bacteroidota bacterium
TCGCCCTTCGCGGAGGGCGGGAGAGAATGCAGGACGGTTCGATGCGTGCACCGTGATGTCGGGATTTACCAGGTTCATGCTCACGATGCACAACAGCACCACGAGCGATAGCCGGGCCGACGACACACGGTCGACAAGAAACAGAAGGAAGGGGATTGCAGGGAGAAGATAGGCACGCTCCAGCGGAAGTGCGAAGAACTGGATGAGAAGAATGCCAACCGCTGCGAGGGAGGAAAGAACCAGTGGGTCCTTCGCCCGTGCGGATTCCCTTAACTGTCTGTTCCCCTTCCACAAAGCGATCAGGATCGCAAGGGTTGCCAGGGGACCCAGTGCATAGATTGTGCGATACAGGAAATCAAGCACCCGTGCAGTCGGCGCCGGGTGAACATCACTCATGATGTCTCGCGTCATCGAGAACCAACGGACGGGACCTTCGTATGTCATCATGATCGGAAGCGTTGCGACCAATGTCGTGAGCACGGAAACCGCGAGGAACTTGATTGTAGCGCGCCGCCCCTCAGTACCTTCCACATAAAGAAGAAGCGGAAGGACCATCGGGAGATTGGATGGGCGGAACCCTCCTGCAATGCCGATGCACACTCCGGCGAGAATGGTATGCCGGTTCCGTGCACTATCGAGCGCCGCGAGGATGAATGCGAGCGACCAAACATAGTCCATCGTCGTGGCGGCATTCATGAGAATGATCGGTGCGCAAATGAGAGAGAGGAACAGAAGCGCGGGATGCACCCCCCAGGCGCGGGAAAGTCGGTACCACATCACGGTGAGAAAGAGGGCGGCGGCAAGGGTGCCCGCGTTGGCAGCCACGCATCCTCCGAGTGCCACCAGCGGCGCACTGACGATTTCATGCAGCGGGTACCCGGGGAGGCGGGAAGCGGAATACTGACCGGTGTGCCACAGGTGCGACGCCGCCTGTGCTACGAGCCATGCATCAGGATCGGCGCCGTAGCCGGCTGCGAGAAAGGGGATTCCCGCGGCCGCGACGATCAACAACCCGACAACCAGGAGTGCCGGGACCTTCAGACGAGTTTCGCCCGGACGTATTCTGCGTTCAGTCGTGCGATATTGGTCACAGAGATCTGCTTCGGGCATTCCGCCTCACAGGCATAGGTATTGGAGCAGGCGCCGAACCCTTCGGCGTCCATTTGCGCCAACATCTTCTCCACGCGCTCTTTCCGTTCCGGTTCCCCTTGCGGAAGGAGAGCGAGATGGGAGACCTTTGCAGCGACGAAGAGCATAGCCGAAGCATTCTTGCAGGTCGCGACGCACGCGCCACAGCCGATACAGGCCGCGGCATCGAACGCTTGTTCCGCCCGGTCCTTCGGCACCAGCACCGCGTTCGCATCGGGTGCCGCTCCGGTTTTTACGGTGATGAACCCGCCGGCCTGCATGATCCTGTCGAAGGCCGTCCGATCGACGACGAGGTCCTTGATGACCGGGAATGCCTTCGCGCGCCAGGGTTCGACGACGATCGACTGACCGTCGCGGAAATTCCGCATGCGCAGCTCGCAGGTGGCCACGCCGCGCACAGGGCCGTGGGCGCGTCCGTTGATCATCAATCCGCAGCTTCCGCAGATCCCCTCACGACAGTCATGATCGAAGGCAATCGGCTCGTCACCCTGGCGGATGAGCTCCTCATTGACGACATCGAGCATTTCGAGGAACGAAGCGTCGGGCGAGATGCCGCTCGCCGTATACGTCTGGAAATCCCCGGCGGCATCCCTGTCCGGCTGGCGCCAAATCTTGAGCGTGAAGTTCATTACTTGTAACTCCTCTGCGAAGGTTTCACGTATTCAAAGGAGAGAGGTTCCTTGTGCAATTCCGATTTGCCGACGTCTCCCTTGGATTCCCAGGCGGCCACGTAGGAGAACTTCCTGTCGTTGCGCTTCGCCTCCCCGTCCGGTGTCTGATGTTCCTCACGGAAGTGCCCGCCGCACGATTCGTCGCGGTGGAGCGCATCCCGGGCAATCAGCTCACCCACTTCGAGGAAGTCCGCTACGCGACCGGCGCGTTCGAGGTCATTATTCAACGTCTCCTGCGAACCGACGACCTTCACATCGGACCAGAATTCCTCGCGGAGCGATTGGATGGCGCCGATCGCTTTTTTGATCCCCTGCGCGGTCCGCGCCATGCCGACGTTATCCCACATGGCCTTGCCGAGCGCCCTATGAAACTCGTCCACCGTCCGCTTCCCCTGGACCGACAGCAGTTTCTTCACCCGGTCGGCGACATCGTTTCGGACCGCGACGAAGGGCGGTTCGTCTCCCTTTATCGGCGGCAGCTTCGCGGAGGCGAGGTAATCGCCGATCGTGTACGGCGCGATGAAATACCCGTCTGCGAGCCCCTGCATCAGCGCGCTGGCGCCCAGCCGGTTTGCGCCGTGGTCGGAGAAATTCGCCTCGCCGAGCACGAAGAGGCCGGGGAGATTGCTCATCAGGTTGTAGTCCACCCAGAGCCCGCCCATCGTGTAGTGCACGGCCGGATAGATCCGCATCGGTGTGACGTACGGATCTTCCGCCGTGATCTCGTGATACATCTCGAAGAGGTTCCCATATTTCTCCTCGATCGCGTCCTTCCCGATCCTTTTGATGGCGTCGGAGAAATCAAGATAGACGGCCTTTCCCGTCGAGCCGACGCCGAGCCCCTTGTCGCACATCTCTTTCGCGCGCCGCGATGCAACGTCCCGGGGCACCAGGTTGCCGAACGACGGATACATGCGCTCGAGATAATAATCGCGTTCGTTCTCGGGGATCTCCTCCGGCCGGCGCTTGTCCCCGGCCGTCTTGGGGACCCAGATCCGTCCGTCATTGCGCAGGGACTCACTCATGAGCGTGAGCTTCGACTGGTATTCGCCGCTCTGCGGGATGCACGTCGGGTGGATCTGCGTGAAGCACGGATTCGCAAAATACGCCCCGCGCTTGTGCGCACGCCAGATTGCCGTGGCATTGCTCGCCTTGGCCATCGTCGAGAGATAGAAGACGTTGCCGTATCCGCCCGTCGCGAGGACAACGGCATGACCGGCATAAGTTTCGACCTCGCCGTTCACAAGATTCCGGGCGATGATGCCACGGGTCTGACCGTCGACGACCACGAGATCCAGGAGCTCGCGTCTCGGGAAAAACTTCACCGTTCCTTCGCCCATCTGGCGCGAGAGGGCGGAATACGCGCCCAGGAGAAGCTGCTGCCCGGTCTGTCCGCGCGCGTAGAACGTCCGCGAAACCTGCGCACCGCCGAACGAACGGTTGTCGAGCAATCCGCCGTACTCCCGCGCGAACGGCACGCCCTGCGCCACGCATTGATCGATGATATTGCCGGAGACCTGGGCGAGCCGGTAGACATTGGCCTCGCGCGCCCGGTAATCGCCGCCCTTCACCGTATCATAGAAGATGCGGAAGACACTGTCCCCATCGTTCGTGTAGTTCTTCGGGGCGTTGATCCCCCCCTGCGCGGCGATGCTGTGCGCACGTCGGGGGGACTCATGATAACTGAGCGCGATGACGTTATAGCCGAGCTCTCCGAGGGATGCCGCCGCCGAGGCGCCTGCAAGACCGGTCCCCACAACGATCACGGTGTACTTCCTGCGGTTGGCAGGATTAACAAGCTTCATGGCGAAGCGATGGCGGTCCCACTTCTGCTCGATCGGTCCTTCCGGGATTTTGGAGTCGAGTGTCATTGGTAGCACCCCTTAGTGAGCACGGAAAAGGAAATACAGCGGCATGAGCGCGAAGCCGAGGGGGATCAGGAGCCAGAAGATCACGCCGATTCCCTCAATGAGTTTCAGATACTTCGCGTTGCGAAGGCCGAATGTCTGGAACGCGGACTGAAACCCATGGCGCAAGTGCAATGCCAGGAAGATCAGCGCGATCACATAGAAAACCGACATGACCGGCTGCGCGAACGCCGACGCCACCCGGTCGTACATCGTTGGACCGTTGTCGCCGTCGACAAATCGGGACTGGACGAAGAACGCGTTGACGTGGATGACGAGGAACACGAGGACCACCACCGCGGTGATGATCATGATGCGCGAGCTCAGGGTGCTGACCTCTTCGCCGTGCTTGACCGCGTAGCGTTCCGGCCTGGCCATCCGGTTCAGAAACCAGAGCCACACACCGTAGATCGCATGTGCAAGGAAGAGGAGGAACAACACGATTTCAATGGGTCGCAGGAGCGGATAGGTGGCAAGGAATTCCGCATACGTATTGAAGAGTCTCCCGCCGTCGGCCTTGAAGAGAAAGAGATTTACCGTGAGATGAAAGACGAGAAAGAGACAGAGGAAAAAACCTGAAAGGCCGACGATCAGCTTGCGCCCGACCGACGAAGCAAAGAAGGATTGGTTCTTTCGCATGGAATTCGTCTGGGAAGTGAAGGAATGCGAAGAGCGTGAAGGAAGAACGCCTGAGGAGACATGGGAATCTACGAAATGATCCTCATCGATTCAAGTTTGGTCCGAGGAACCGGGAGACGGAGAGGATGCTCCCGAGAAGACCGAGAATCACGCCGCCCGCGGCGACCGCCGCATAAAACCAGGCCTGCATGTGGACGAACGCGGCAACATCCTCGGAGAGGAAATGCGTAAAACGCTCGATGGTAAGGTACAATACCCCCGCGGCGAGAACCCCTCCCAGGAATCCCTGGATGATCCCTTCGATGAGGAACGGCCAGCGGATGAACATGGCCGTCGCGCCCACCAGTTCCATCGTCCTGACGATATGGCGCTTGGCATAGATGGCGAGGCGGATGGTGTTCGCGACGAGGAGAATCGCCGAGAGCATGATGAAGGACCCAACCCCGAGGGTGACGCGGTCGATGATGGACGATCGTGTATCGATCACCTCCAGAAGATCGCTCCTGTAGCGCACGGTATCGACTCCCGCAATGGAGGAAAACCGTTCGAAGAGTTGCCGCGCTCGAGGGACGGTGGTGTAGTCGTTCCTCAGGAAGATTTTAATGGAAGGAGGAAGAGGGTTGAAACTCAGCACGCGGTACACGTTGTCGCCGAATTCGCGTTCGAACACCCGTGCGGCTTCTTCTTTGGAAATGTACTGGATGGAGTCGACACCGGGTGTGGAGCTGATCGACCGTTCGATGCGACGGAGCCCTTCCGGCTCGAGCGGCTCGCGGAGGAACGCTTCCATCTCCACCCGCGACCGGATCGCGCTCACCAGCCGCTGGGTGTTGACGCTGAAGATCACGAAGAGGCCGAGGAGGATGAGGGCGATCCAGAGAGTGAACACCGCGAAGGCGGTCGACAGCCTGGCCCGGCGAAAACCGGAGAAACTCTCACGCAAGGTATACGACAGGCTCATGCCAATTTTAGAATTTGAATTTCAAAATCTAAATTTTAGTAGTTCGATTCATCGCGCCAGCGCACGATCTTCCACGGGTCGGTGACCCGCTGACGTTCAAAGAGCAGGTTCGCGTAGCCGTTGACGTACTCGACGTCGCTCGGGTTGAAGACGATGGTCAGGCTGAATCCCCGCACGACGTTGACATCATTCGAATCGCTGGTCGACGAAATGATGTTGTTCCAGATCAGGTCCAGCTTTTGCGCATTCTGAAAGAGGCCGTAGGTGGACCGCAAATCTTCTTCCCGACCCCAACTGATGTCCACACCGAGGTCGTAATCGCGGTACGTGAATACAAAATTGTCGTCGAGGATCTGCCCATACACCGTCGTGTCGCGGAAAGTGTACGACGCCTGAAAGCACCGGAATATCCCGTCGATCGTCTTCGGATCGCAGGTCGATTCGGCCGGCGAGTTGTCGATCCCCGGCGCAAAGGGGTTCACACACGCCCATGCGACAACCCCCGCCAGGGCGAGAAGTGTCCAGGGAAGCAGGGCAAAGCAGCGGCTCCGCCCGAAGGATTGCAGGGACGTTTGACGGAGCATCGCTCAGTTGGAGAATTTCCCCTTGAAATGACTCCACGTCACATCGCTGGTGGTCTTGTAATCGGTCCAGCGATAGATGACCCAGGCATTCGTGTTGTCCGGGCCAAGCACCAGCTGCATGGTTCCGGTCGCAACAGTCGGGAAGCTCGGATCGTTGTGCTCAAACGTGAACGTATAGTCGTACGAGACCACCGTCGAGTCCCCCGAGAGAATGATGACTTTGTGTGCCAGCACAAGATTCGAAAAGGCGTTCGGCTGACCGGCCGTTCTCGCCACGAGGTTCTGAAAATACTGCCGTTCGTCGTCGACGGTCCAATGCGCAAACACCCCCGCATAGGTCGCTGCCGCCGATGCCGACGGGGTGAACACATACGTGTGGCCCGCGTGGCCCGGATCCGGGAAACACCGTGTATAATTGACGGAGTTCTTTTCTGTGATCGCACTCTGGAGGTTCTGGACCACGGCATCCGGATCCGTGGCGGGGACGAACGTATCGCTGGCCTCGGTTGGCGCTTCGGGGGTCCGGGTCTGGAAAAGGCCGCAGGAGGCGAGGAGCACCAGCGCCATCAGAAGCATCAACGACGGCAGCCATCGGGGACAGCGGGAAATCGCGTTCACAGCACAATGCGTCCTTCCAGGGCCCGCGTCAGTGTCGCCTCATCGGAAAATTCCAGGTCTCCTCCGACCGGCAATCCTCGCGCGAGTCGGGAGACTTTCACGCCGAGCGGCTTGAGGAGTTTCGTCAGATAGATCGTCGTCGCTTCCCCTTCGACATTGGGGTTCATGGCGAGGATGGTCTCGCCGACCTCGTTCGATATCCTGCCGAGGAGCTCCTTGATGCGGAGTTGCTCCGGCCCGATGCCGTCGAGCGGTGACAGCGACCCGCCAAGGACGTGGTACAGTCCCCGGTATTCGTTCGTTTTCTCGAGGGCGATGACGTCGTTCGGCTCCTCCACGACGCAGATGAGCGAACGGTCCCTCCTGGTGCTCGAGCAGATCACGCACGGGTCCTGCTCGGTGATATTGGAGCAAACCGAGCAGTGCCGGATCTTGTCTTTCACGGCAATCAGGGAGTTTGCCATCCGGACAACTTCTTCGCGGGGAAGCTTGAGCACATGGAGGGCGAGGCGCTGGGCGGTCTTGCGGCCTATCCCCGGGAAGGCCGCGAACTCATCGATGAGCTGCTGCAGTGACTCGGACGTGTGGAGCATAAGGTCTTCTTGAACGCAGGGTGGCCGGCCGGCGCTGATGGTTCGCGTGCGGGCGCCGGGAATGTGCGTCTACATGCCTGGAAGGTTCAGCCCGGGGATGTTCGGGAGAATGCCGTTGGTCGCTTTCGCCATCTCTTCCTGCGCCATCTTGTTGGACTCTTCGATCCCCTTATTGACCGCCGCGATGATCAGGTCCTCAAGCATCTCCACATCGGCGGGGTTCACGACTTCCTTCTCGATATGCAGCTGGACGACCTGTTGTTTGCCGTTGACGGTCGCCTTGACCATTCCTCCGCCCGCTTCGCCGACCGTGGTCTTGGTTTCCAGCGACGCCTGGACCTGCGCGATCTTCTCCTGCATCTTCTGCACCTGCTTCATCATGCCGGCCATGTTGGGGATTCCGCCCATGAGCGCTCTTCCTGATAGAGTTTCAACAATTTCGTGAGTGAACAGTGTCAAAATATACCGTATTGAGCGTGGATTGTCAACGCGAGGTGCTGAGGGTCGCGTCCTACCGCGTACTATCTTGAAACTGTGCCCTAATTTGAGAAATACGACACCTTGTATTATGATACAAGAATCAGCCGGGCACCGGCTGTTCATCAAGGCCAATGAACTTCAGGGAGTTTCGACTCGGAATGGTATGTTCAAGGTCCGTAACCAATCAAGCCCAAGCTGCAAGAAGCCGAATATGATGCGCGAGGAAAAGCGAACCGAAGTCAAGATGACGACCCGACATTTCAAGTTTGTCGTGGAGGAGGGTACGACAAAGCACCAGTTGTCTCAGGCGTCAATTCTCTCATTCCTGCGATCAAAGCCGTGAGGATGGCGTTTCACTGAATGAAGGGCGGA
>DATJPR010000020.1:0-8778 GCA_035506295.1 Bacteroidota bacterium
ATGCCTAGGCTGTCCGCGCGGTGGTAGTACGGAGAATTCCAGTCTGCGTGGACGGAGTTGTTCACCCATGGACCATGATAAATGCTCCATCCTCCGAGCATTTTCAGTCCGAGTGGATCGCGGTAGTTGACGACGTTTTCGCGTGATGCATCACCACGTGGTCCAAAGCGTCGAGACCCCTCCGGCGAGCAACATCAAGCCGGCAATTATCATTTAGTGATCGAGAAAATCAATGAACCCTTTGAGCTTGTATCTGCTTGTGCCCGCGCTGATCGTGAGCGCATTTAACGTCAAATGTGAGGGAGCAACGAACGACATGTCTACGAATGAGCAGTGGCTGAAGGTTTCGGGAGACCAAATCGTCGACCAACATGGAGACACGGTCTATCTGCGCGGGTTTGGACTGGGCGGAATGCTGCACATGGAGAATTTCATCGATGGCTACCCCGACAACGAGCAATCCATGAGAGACGGTTTGCTGGAGGTGCTGGGGCAGGAAAAATACGACCTCTACTTCGATCACTTCCTGAGAAGTTATTTCACCGAGCCCGACGCTGCATACATCCAGAGCCTGGGGCTTAACCTGGTGCGCATTCCGATCAACTACCGCCTTTTTGAAGATGACATGAATCCCGGAGTCATCAAGAAGCATGCATTTGAATACCTTGACAACGTGATCAACCTCTGCGCCAAGCACGGGATCTATACCATAATCGACCTCCACGCTTTTCCAGGATGCCAGAATCAGCACTGGCACAGCGACAACCCCACACACAAGGCACTGTTCTGGGTATTCAAGGATTTTCAGGACAGAGCGCTGCACTTGTGGGAAGCTCTGGCGAGGCACTACAAGGATCAGCCGTGGGTTGCCGGGTACGACTTGATGAACGAACCAGCCGATCCCACCGGCAAGAGGGTCTTTCCCTACTACAAGCGCCTGTACGAAGCAATTCGCAAGATCGACCCGCGCCACATCATGTTTCTCGAAGGCAATAGCTACGCCGTGGATTTCAGTATGTTCACGGAGGTCTGGGAGAATGTGGTCTATACCAATCATGATTATGCGACGCCGGGCTTCATCAACGGCGGTGACTATCCTGGTTATACGAAAGACAAGTTCTACGACAAGGATACATTGGAAAAGGATTTTCTCAAGAGGAGTGAGTTCATGTTCACCCGCCACGTCCCCCTCTGGGTGGGTGAGTTCGGCCCCGTGTACACCGGCATCGCGCAAAAAGATGAAATGCGGTACCAGATACTCAAAGATCAATTGGCCTATTATCGGAAGTACAAGGTAAGCTGGTGCATCTGGCTGTACAAGGACCTTGGTCTGCAGGCCATCATCCACCAGAAGGACAATACACCGTACATGAAGCTGGTTTCTCCTTTTTTGAGGAAGAAAGATTCGCTCGGGGCCGACGCATGGGGCTCGACCGACAAGAACATCCGGCAGGTGATAACGCCTCTGGAAGAGTTGTTCAAGAAGGAATTCCCGGGCTACGATCCGTATCCGTCCGGTCCGCAATCCCAGATAAGCGTGCTGGTACGGCATATTCTCATCGCCGAAGCGCTGGTGCCGGAATACTGCGGATTGTTCAAGGGCCTGTCGAACGAAGAGCTTATCGCGCTTGCTCAGTCATTTCGTTTTGAGAATTATGTGAAACGGGAACGGCTGGAAAACATCCTGACGGGAAGGGAAAAGTAGTCGACAGGGAATCACTCTACGACAGGTTCGATCCGGGAATTTCCGATGCAACCGATAGTTCAGCTTCGGCCATTTGCGCGCCCCGATTTCTCAAGGCTCATCAGCTGGGTCAACTCTCCCCAAATGCTTATCCAATGGGCCGGCCCAACACAGTTTTCCTTCCCCCTCACCGTGAAGCAGCTCCAAGTCTATCTTCAAGGGAGCGAGGGAGCAAAACCGGTCAGAAAGATCTTTGCCTCGCTAGACGGAGCCGGCAACGTGATTGGACACATTGAGCTCGGTGCGCTCGACTACGCCAATCAAACCGGGACGCTATGCAGAGTCCTGGTGGCTCCACAGCTCCGGGGTGAAGGGTTCAGTGTCCCCATGGTGCGGGAAGCCCTCCGCATCGGATTTCAAAAGCTCCAGCTTCGGCGGATCGATCTTCGGGTGTACAGTTTCAACACCGCGGCGATCAAGTGTTACCAGCGGGCAGGATTTGTTCAGGAGGGAGTCCTGAAGCAGGCGTTAAAAGTCGGCGACGAGTACTGGGACACCGTCCTTATGGCCGTTCTGAAATTGCCTCAGTAGGAACTGTGCAGCCCGGCGAAGCGTTGCCAGAAGTATTGTAAAAGCTACTCTAGGAAGGACCATATGACTCCAAAGAAGCCCGTGCGGAAGTCCTCGGGATTTACGGCTGAGGAACGGGCCGCCATGAGGGAGCACGCCAAGGAGCTAAAAGAAGCGGGGCGCGCGAACAAGGCAGACGATGAGGCGGCCGTCCTCGAGAAGATCGCCAAAATGCAGGAACCCGACCGGTCCCTGGCCAGGCGGATCCACGCGATCATAAAAGCTGAGGCGCCGATGCTTTCTCCGCGACTCTGGTACGGGATGCCCGCCTATGCGAGGGACGGCAAGATTGTCTGCTTCTTTCAGGACGCGCAAAAATTCAAGTCAAGGTATGCAACGTTGGGCTTCAGCGACAAGGCGAATCTTGACGAAGGCAGCATGTGGCCGGTCAGCTTTGCGCTGAAGGAGTTGACCTCCGCTGAGGAGGCGCGCATCGTCACGCTCGTAAAGAAAGCGGTGAAATGAGATACAGATTAATGGAGGAGTTGTGCGATATTGCTCGCATCTGATCGCCGTCTTACTACTCACCGCCGGCAGCGCAATTCTTTCGCCCCGGAGCATTTCTCAGACGGTGGGGCGCACTGACATGTCCTCCTCGCAGCAGGAGAAGGCATCGGTAGATTCGGTCGTGGACTTTCTCCTTACCTCTGCCGTTACCGATTTCCATGCCCACGGCCCTTCGGGCCCCCTCCGCTTTCGTGAAGTTCATGTCGGGCACGTAATGAATCCAGGCGCCGGGAAGCAGTACATGCTGTGCGGTCAGTTCGTGGTGAAGGGGCAAGAAGCCACATCTCAGTGGACACCATTTGTCACAATCAAGACGTCGGGCTATGAACAGTATGTTGGCGGACATTCAGCCGACTTTTGCAAGGACTCGACGATCGTATGGGAGAACGCCGGCGACGTAACCAGCTTGTTGCAGCGTCGATTCGATGCACCCAGATAACTTCCAGGGAGCTTATTCGCTGTTATGAGCATTACAGAAAACCGGATCATTGGCGCGGTCGTCATCGGTGTCGGCGCAAGTCTTCTCATGGATCTCTGGAATTTCTTCCTGAAGCGTGCGTTCGGCATTCCATCGCTCAACTACTGTCTTCTGGGCCGCTGGCTCATTCACATGCCGGAAGGCCGATTTGTGCATGAGAGTATCGGTGTCTCACCGAAGAAGCGACTCGAGTGCGCGATTGGCTGGATGGCCCACTATTCCATCGGCGTTATGCTCGCTCTCGGGTTCGTTGCCCTTGCTTCTGACGATTGGCTTACCCGGCCGAGAATGTTGCCCGCATTGCTCTTCGGACTGGGAACCGTTGTGTTCCCCTTGTTGGTCATGCAGCCGTCGATGGGACTTGGGATTGCGTCCTCAAGAACGCCCAATCCAACGCTGGCCAGACTGAAGAGCCTCGGGACGCATATCGTTTTTGGACTGGGAATGTATGCCAGTGCGCTCGTTCTTGGCTGGATGTTGCAGGAAGGGTAGCTCGCTTTCAACACATAGGTATCATCCCGAAAAATAGAAAGGAGTCCCATGGGTCCGACAAGAAAGAGCGCAATGATAACGGGCATCTTCTTCATCCTCGCATTTATCGCATCGGTGCCCGGCCCGTTTGCCTTGTACCACGACATTCTGCATGATGTCCGCTATTTCGCTCTCGGCTCCCGTGACGCTTTGGTTTCCCTGGGAGCGTTCCTCGAGGTGATCCTCGCAATCTCCGTCATCGGCACAGCCGTGACCCTGTTTCCCATCGTCAAGCGACAGAATGAATCCATCGCGCTTGGATATGTCTGCGGCCGACTGTTCGAAGCCGTGTTCATCGTGGTCGGCATTATCAGCTTGCTGACCATTGTGACCTTGAGACAGGAGTTCGCAGAAACCGCAGGCGGAAATGCCGAGTCGCTGGCCGCAGTGAGGCGCCAGCTTGTCGGGATTCACGATTGGACTTTCCTGATCGGGCCGAACCTCGCCCTGGGACCGAACACGCTCATGCTCGCGTACCTTATGTACAAGTCCCGACTGGTCCCGCGGTTCATTGCAGTACTCGGGCTTGTGGGAGGACCGTTGCTCTTCGTCTTTGCGACTGCCGTGATGTTTGGGGTGTTTGAGCAGGTTTCGGTGTGGGGGGCGGTGGCAGCGCTCCCGGTCTTCGCCTGGGAAATGAGTCTTGCGGTCTGGCTCATCGTCAAAGGATTCATGCCATCTCCTGTGCTCGAAATGCAGCGCTGATCGCCCGGAGATTTCCATGACCGGTGAGAGCTTGAACCGGCGCGGGGTCGGTCGCGCTGTGCTCATGTTCAGCATTGTCGCCCCCCTCATCTGTTGGCCGGCGGCCGCGATGATCCTTTTGCGTGGCCTCGGTGTGGGCCTTGCTATCGCTCTCTTCGGTTCGGGACTTCAGGGGCCGTTGCTCGCGGGGTATGCGTATGCCGTCGCATCCCGCAAGCAGTGGTGGCGATGGCTCGTTCTCGCGTCAGGAGGACTTGGTATTCTTATGTTTTCATTGATCGACGCCGTCGACCTTGACCTTTATTCCTTCTTCGAGCTCCTCATCCTTGGAACGGCCGGAGTAGCGATCGGTCACACGATGGTGACCACGATCGTTGGACCGCTTCTCTTTGGCCGGGTTCTCTGCGGTTGGGGATGTTGGCGCGCGATGGTGCTCGAGCGGCTTCCCGTCGGGAAGGGCCCGGGCAGGCGGAAGGGTTTCTGGGCCTCGATGCCGGTCGTCGGCATTGCCGTCAGTCTCACGGCCGCTATTCTGCTCGCGGCGGGGTCAGGCGTACGCGCCGGGGTCGGGTCTGTCGCAGTGGGTGTCACCGTCTACTACGCAGCGTCCATTGTACTGGCCTTTGCTCTGCATGACCAGCGCGCGTTCTGCAAATATCTCTGTCCTGCCGGATTCATTCTGCGCTGGACGAGCCGCCCGGCGTTTCTTCATGTCTTGGCATTCACAGAAGCATGCAACGAGTGCGGCGTCTGCACCGACGTCTGCCCGATGGATGTTCCTGTTGCCAGGCGAGTCATTGCGCGCACGCGCATCAGCAACGGCGACTGCATCCTCTGTCAGCGCTGCGTCGAGAGCTGTCCGACCGGCGCGCTCAAAACGAGTTTCGGTAGATCGATGGAAGCCAATTCGGTCCGAGCATCGAAAATCTCTTGAAAGGGATCGGCAATGAACGCCAAGGGAACCTACACCGTCAAGAAGTGGGATGAGGCGACCTATAAACAACTCGGTCCAGACAAAAAGATGACGCGGGCATCTGTCGAGTATCAGTTCAGCGGTGAAATTGAAGGGAAGGGCGCCGTGGAGTATCTCATGTTCTATAGTCACGTCGACCCGAACGACCAGCACAAATCGGCCGCCACCTACGTCGGGCTCATGTATTTTGAAGGAACCATATCAGGAAAGCCGGGGAGTTTCGTTTTCGAAGACAATGGCACGTTCGAAGCCGGTGCAGCGAAATCCGCGTTGCGGATTGCCGGTGGGTCGGGGACGGATCAACTTAGGGGCATCCATGGGGCTGGGATGTATCTGGCCGATTCTGGAGGATTGCAGATCGAATTGGAGTACGAGTTTTGAATGCCGCCCCCAGCCTGTCGCGTGACTCGATGAGAGAGCTCCGTTAATGCTGACGAACCGGCGGCTTCGACTTGGAAATTCCGAGTTGGGATTTCCCAGATGCACATTCGCGATTCCTAGTTCCTGATTGCGTTTCTGTCCGCGAGTGAACTCGGGATCCGTCCCGGGCCTGGCCCGGGCCTGTCCCTCCCCTGTCCCCGCCCTGTCCCGGCCCTGTCCCCGCCCTGTCCCGGGCCCTGACCTCCGCCGGTCTGTCTGTGCCCGATCTCACGATTTCGTCCATTGACTAGCGTCTATCGACCAGTGTCAATTGGTTCTTTCAGTCCCGGGCCTGGCCCCCGTAAGCAGAGGCGGGGTCGCTTCACGATAAATCCTTTCCTGCTGTTTAGACCTCTTCTCTATTTGCACCCGAACTTGAGAATGTGGAAATTGTTCTTCACTACTCACCTCAATAGTTGAGACCATTCATGACTTCATACCATCGCTTCAGACCTCATCCGTTTCTTATGACAATTCTCGCTCTGCTGATAATGTCTCCGGCAGCTCAGGAAAACGGGCGTGCCCAAGTCCTTTCCGGAGGAACACTGCAACGGCTCTGGACAGGTCTTCAGTTCGTCGAAGGGCCCGTCTGGAAGGACAGCGTGGGACTCCTGTTCAGCGATATCTATCCCTCCACTATCTATAAATGGACCCAGAGCGACTCGTCCATGTCGGTCTACTTGAAACCCTCGGACAGCTCCAATGGATTGACGTTCGACCATCAGGGAAACCTCATCCTTACGCAGATGCAGGACCGGCGCATCGCACGACAGGAACCTAACGGCACCATCACGCCGCTGGTATCGACCTACAACGGCAAACGGTTCAACAGCCCGAATGACATCGTCGTGGCCTCGAGCGGCTCGATCTTCTTTACCGACCCGGATTTCAACGTGCCCCCGGGTCAGACACGGGAGTTGAGCTTCAAAGGAATTTTTCGGCTGAACACGGCGGGCAGGCTTCAGGTCATCGACAGCACGTTCGACAAACCGAACGGCATCTGTTTTTCTCCTGATGAAAGCCGACTGTACGTGAACGAATCCGCCCAGCACAAGATCTATGTGTGGGATGTGGTGAACGATTCGACGTTCACCAACAAGCGCCTGTTCTACACCATCCCGCAATCGGGATATGCTGACGGCATGAAGGTCGATCCGAGCGGCAACGTCTATTGCGCCGGCCCCGGCGGAATCTGGGTGGTTTCTCCGGCAGGAACAGAAATCACGTTGATCAGCACGCCGCAAACTCCCTCGAATTGCGCATGGGGAGATGCCGACAGGAAGACACTCTACATCACAGCGCAGACAAGTGTTTACCGGATCCGGCCTGGCATTGCCACAGGGGTGAAGGAGAGGGTGGGAATTGGTGGAGAGCATTTCGAATTGCTGGAGAACTATCCCAACCCGTTCAATCCAAAGACAGTGATCAGTGGTCAGTGGTCGGTGACCAGTGACATAACACTGACCGTGTACGATCTGCTTGGAAGAGAGGTCGGCATGCTGGCGAACGGCAGATATCCAGCGGGGAAATATAGCTTCGCCTTTGATGGAACAAACCTCGCAAGCGGCATGTATTTTTATCGACTTGCGGCGGGGTCGTATTCGGCCGTCCGGAAAATGCTTTTGATACGGTAGGGACGACTATTCGCCTGACAGATTGATGATGGGCGTCATCATAAATCCAAGATGGTGTCCGAGAACATTTACGGCGATTGTTCCATTTCAGTTTCGCTTCCACAATCGCCGGCTACTTTGATTTCCAACTCACCCCAACCTTTTTGGGAAGAACACGTAGTCAATACCTGCACGGGCATTGATTTCGCCTGATGCCTCACACGGACGGTTTCCAGCGTCCTCTGGTGAGCAAGATCTCCATCGTCCTTTCTCCGCACCAGGCGCGACGCTTGCGCTCCCGGACGTGCCCTTCAACGGTTTTTCACATTCCGGAACACATCGAATGCTTCCTCCCAGCATAAGATGTATCGTTGGCACGATGTGGCTGATGGTGACGATGGCCTCCGCAGGGTTCGCTCACAACCCGATTGATTCATTACTGCAAACCTTGCCGGCCACATGTACGCAATTCATGCAACAGCGCGGCTGGCCGAGTCTCTCTATCGCAATCGTCCTTGATCAGAAGATCGTGTATTCGCAAGCCTTCGGCGACGCCGACGTCGAGAACAAGATTCCCGCAACGACCAGGACCATCTATCGCGTCGGATCGATAACGAAGCTGTTCTCGGCGACCATGCTGATGCAACTCGCGGAGCGAGGGAAGGTGAACTTGAGCGATCCTTTGAGGAAGTACATCCCCGCGTACACACTAAAATATCCGGACAATGGGGGGCCGACGACGCTGCGACAGCTCGCAACCCACACCGCGGGTCTCCATGTTGATGCTGGACAAGGCTTCTGGCACTATTTCTCAAACTTCCAGTGGGTCGTAACGAAGGGACAGGAACAGATCTTCTGGGGGATCACCAAGAATGATCTCCTGAGTACATTGGACAAGGTCGAGATCGAGTACACTCCCAATACCTTTCCCCACTATTCCAATTTCGGTTACCAGCTCCTGGGGATGGCCCTGGAGAAAGCCGCCGGCGAGCCTTTTGAGGAATACATCACGTCAAACATCCTCAAACCTCTCTCCATGGACAACTCGGGGTTCAGCCTCGATCAGGAACAACAATCCCGGTTCGCCGTTGGATACACGTACCTGGAACCTGACTTCCATCGCTATCGGGCTCCCGAGTGGGACTTGACTCTTCTCAAGTACTCCGGCGGCCTGTATTCAACTCCTGAAGATATTGCCCGCTTCATCGCATTTCAATTCCGGGACTGCAAACAAGGC
>DATJPR010000021.1:0-5984 GCA_035506295.1 Bacteroidota bacterium
ACCTGCCGAATGCCGGGAAAGTTGTTCAGGAGGATCGGGGCGACGGGCGGGCCGGTGTTTGACCGTTTCTCGGTGTACGTGTCCGTCGTCGATTCGCGCAGGACGCGATAGATGCGGTCGCCGTTCCGGTGAAAGTCGTCGTAACTCTGCTCGAAGCGCACATAGAAGAGCACGAGGAGAAAGCACGCCATCCCGACGGCGAGCCCCCCGATGTTGATGAGGGTATAGATCTTCGCCCGTACGAAATTGCGAACGATGATGCGAAGAAAGTGGGTGATCATCGGGATCGAGACCTAGAGTCGCATGTTTTGCTTGATGTTCTCGGTGACGACATGGCCGTCGAACAGGTTGATGACCCTGTGGCTGTACTCCGCATCGTGCGCCGAATGCGTCACCATGACGATCGTCGTCCCCCCCTCGTTCAGCTCGGTGAGCAGCCGCATGACTTCCGTCCCGTTCGCCGAGTCGAGGTTTCCCGTAGGTTCGTCAGCGAGGATAAGCTTGGGGTTCGCCACAATCGCCCTGGCCACGGCGACCCGCTGCTGTTGACCGCCGGAGAGCTGTTGAGGAAAATGGTTCTTCCGGTGCATAACCTGCATGTGTTCGAGGACTTCGCTTACCCGCCTGGTTCGATCCGCGGAAGAGACACCCAGATAGAACAGCGGGAGCTCGACATTTTCGTAGACGGTCAGTTCGTCGATCAGGTTGAAGCTCTGGAAAACGAACCCGATGTTGGCCTTTCGCATTTTCGCTCTCTGACGCTCTGTGAATTTGGACACCTCCTGCGTCAGAAAATAATACTCCCCCTCCGTGGGGTTGTCGAGAAGGCCGAGAATATTCAGGAGCGTCGACTTTCCGCATCCCGACGGTCCCATGATTGCGACAAATTCGCCTTCCGTGATTTCGACATTGACGTTGTTCAGTGCCGTTGTCTCCACCTCGTCGGTGGTATAGACGCGCCTGAGATTATTTGTGCGAATCATGCAAGGCTCCGTGGAAATGGGCGAGGTTCATAGTTCAATGGTTCCGAATGCTTCCTTCAATGCTCCGAGTGCGGATTTCAATGCAAGAGAATCCGGCTCCGTCAGGGCCCCCTGGGTCCCCATCTCCTCGACAAGAAGTTCCAGCCTGCCGATCGTCTTTTGTGCGGGAGACGGGAGCTCCTGCTTCGCGCGCATCGGGAACCCATGGATGATCTGCTGGAGGAGACTGACAGAGTATGTTTCGATCTCCCTGGCGACCTTCTGAGGGCCGGACCTTCGCGACCACGACTGCGTCACGTCGAGGAGGGCGGCAACAACGCAGCGCGCTTCTCTCCAGGCATCGGTCTCGTGGAAATCCCGCACTCCGGGCCTTCCAGCGATGTTGACGATGAGTTCCATCAGTGCTTGAGTACCAGGCGATCGATGTCGCCAAAGTTATCGTATGAGGACGTTATCACCTGCTCCCCTTGCTCCAGCCCGTCGAGCACTTCGAACATCTGCGGATTCTGCCGCCCGAGCTTGACATTCCGTTTTACGGCGAACTTGCCGCCTTTGTCGACGACATAGACCCATTGGCCACCGGTTTTCTGATAGAACCCCCCGCGCGGAAGCAGGACCGCTTCCTCCAATTCACCGAGCTCAAGGCGGATCTGCAGTGTCTGTCCCCGTCGAATGCCACCCGGGATCGCACCCGTGAACGCCATGTCCACATCGAACCGGCCGCTGGTCACCTCGGGATATACTTTTGAGATCTTCAGGCCGTAGGTGGAACCGGTGAGGTCAAACTCGCCGGTTTGACCGGGGTTGATGCGTGCAATATAGAACTCATCGATCGAGGCACGCACCTTCACGCTGTCGAGCACATCAATTTGCCCGATGCGCTGTCCCGGCGACTTGGATTCGCCGATCTCGGCATTCAGCGAAGTGAGCTGTCCGGAAATCGGGGCCTTGATAATGAGATTGTCCAGGTTCTGCTTGGTCATGGTCAGGTTTTCCTGGAGCCGGGCAATCGATCCCTCGAGCTGTGCGAGTTGATTCAGGCGAAGGACCGAGTCCTGGAGGAAATTCTGCCGCGCCAATGCTCTCCGCCGGAGCCACGAGTCATACTCATAGCGCGACTGAAGATAATCGTTTTCCGCAACGAGGTGCTTTATGAACAGGGACGAGTCGCGTTGAAATACCAGCTGCGTCCGTTCCACCTGGTATTCGGCGTCGGCAAGCGTTGACTTCACGGCGATCGTGTTCTGCTCGATGGTCAGTCTCCGGTTCTGCGCGTCGTTGATTTCCTGGTAGGTCAGCGCTTCGCGGTACATCACATCGAGTTGAAGGTTCGAGTTCGCTAATTTGATGATCGGGTCCCCCTGCTTCACCATGGTCCCCGCTTCGATGAACCGCTTCTCGACCCGCCCGCCTTCTATAGCGTCGAGATAAAACGTCTGAATGGGGAGGATCGTCCCCTGCACCGGGATGTACTCCTGAAACGGCGCTTTCACCACCGTCGAGATCGTGATCTTGTCGACCTCGACGTTGAGACGGGAGCCACCCTGCGTCGACAGGAAGACGTAGACGAGGAGGGCAAGAAACGCTCCGCCTGCAACGGCGTAGATCCTGCGTGAACGGTTCCAGAACTTCTTTTCGAGTTTCCTGTCCATCCCGTCTTGTCGTGTCGGCTCATCAGGAAGTGGGTGGAGCGATGGCGATGAGTGTGGCATGGGCGTTGGGGTCATTTGAGTGAGCGATGCGCAAATTCCAAGCCAGAGAATTTCGGCCGAATCCGGAGCGTAGGGCCAGAGATTTTGGAAAAACGTCCGTTTTCGTTACATTAAGTGTCCGTATTCGAACGGTCAGATCCACGACAGTCCGTCCACCAGCTCCATCTCCTTCGCGAAATCTCCATGAACTCCACCCTCGGAAACATTCTTGTTCTTGACGACGACAAAGACGTCCTCCTCGCTGCGCAGATGTACCTGAAGCAACATGCTGCACACGTCCGCACCGAACAGGACCCCAGGAATATTCCGTCGTTGATGAAGGAATCTGAGTTCGATATTATCCTTCTCGACATGAATTTCACGCGGGACGTCAGCAGTGGGCAGGAAGGGTTCACCTGGCTCGACAAGATCCTGACGATCGATCCGCAAGCCGTTGTTGTGCTGATCACGGCGTACGGAGACGTCGAGATGGCGGTGCGCGCCATCAAGGCGGGGGCGGCCGACTTCGTGCTGAAGCCCTGGCAAAACGAGAAATTGCTCGGCACCCTTTCCGCTGCGATGTCCATCCGCCAATCCCGCAAGCAGGTCGAGCAACTCCGTTCACGACAGCAGCATCTGGGAGAGGAACTCGACCACCACTTCCAGGGGTTTGTCGGCAACGCCCCCGCCATGCGCGGGGTCTTTGCCAAGATCCAGAAGGTGGCAAAGACCGACGCCAATGTTCTCATCCTGGGAGAAAACGGGACAGGCAAGGAACTTGTTGCGCGCGAGATCCACAGACAGTCGCTGCGTTCCGGAGAAGTATTCATCACGGTCGATATGGGGTCGCTGAACGCCGAACTGTTTGAAAGCGAGCTCTTCGGCCACGTTAAGGGCGCTTTCACGGACGCAAACGCTGACCGTGCCGGCAGGTTCGAGACGGCATCCGGCGGGACGCTCTTCCTCGACGAGATCGGGAACTTGCCTCTCTTCCTCCAGACGAAATTGCTCGCCGTCCTGCAGAACCGGGAAGTGACACGCATCGGATCGAACAGGGTGACCTCGATCGACATCAGGCTGATCTCCGCGACGAATCAACCGATCAACGCGATGGTGGAGGAGAAACGATTTCGCCAGGATCTGCTGTACCGCATCAACACCGTGGAGATTCACCTTCCCCCCCTTCGCGAAAGAACCGACGACATCCCGCTGCTGGTGCAGCATTTCCTCGATCAGTATACCCGTCGCTATCACCGACCGGAGATGACGGTCCCTGCGTCCACGCTAGACAGCCTCGTTCGCTACCCCTGGCCGGGAAACGTCCGCGAGCTGGAACATGCCGTCGAGCGCGCGATCATTTTGTCGGAGGGCGATGCGCTCCACCCGGCCGATTTCTTCGTCGCGGCCGGGTACGGGGCACAGGACGAGGAGTCCTCCATCGGGACAAAGCTTGACGCCGTCGAGAAGACCGTTATTCAGAAGGCGCTCGCCAAATGCGGCGGCAACATTACGCAGGCCGCCAAAGAGCTGGGTCTCACACGCACTGCGTTATACCGCCGCCTGGAGAAATATGGCCTTTAGATCGTTTCGGCTTGCAGTACTCACGCGCTGCCTTTTCCTCGGTATCACAATTCTGGTGCTCGTCTACCTCGTCACCCAAACGTCGCTGTTCGCGTCCGCGATCGTGCTCGCCGCCCTTCTCGTCTATCAACTCTATGCGCTGATGCACTATGTGGACTACACCAACCGGGAGATCAGCAGGCTTCTTCTTTCGATCCGCTACGCGGATTTCTCACAATCGTTCACGATGAAAGGTCGGGGAAGATCCTTCGAGGAGCTTGGCGCCGCGATCAGCGAGGTTGTCCGGCAGTTTCAGAAGGTCAGGCAGGAGAAAGAAGAGCACTTCCAATATCTCCAGACCATCGTGCAGCACATCGGCGTCGGTCTTCTCGCCTTCACCCCGGACGGGCAGGTGACGTTGTTGAACAACGCCGCCAAACACATCCTCGGAGTTCATCACCTCATCGACATTCGGTCGCTGGCGCGGACCAGTGACCATCTGGTGTCTACCCTTCTCGGGCTCCGCTCGGGTGAACGGGCGCTGACCCGGATTGAGCTCCAGGGAGAAACGCTTCAGCTCGTCATCAACGCCACCGAGCTCAAAGTGCGCGGTCAGCTCCAGACGCTGGTCTCGATCCAGAATATTCAGTCGGAGCTCGATGAAAAAGAAATGGAAGCATGGCAAAAGCTCGTGCGGGTCCTCACCCATGAGATCATGAATTCTCTCACACCGATTTCCTCTCTTGCGTCGACGGTGAACGATTTGCTCAAGCCGGCGGAGACGGGCAATGCTACCGCCGTCATCTCAGCCGATGTCGCCCGTGATGTCCGCGGTGCGGTGGAGACCATTGAAAAGCGGAGCAAGGGGCTCCTCCATTTTGTCGACGCGTACAGAAACCTGGCGCGCATTCCGCGGCCGAATTTCAGTATCATCCGTCTCGAAACCCTCTTCCGGAGAGTGGAACAATTGATGCACGACCAGTTTGTCACGTCGGGCATTACCTGTTCCTCCCAAGTTGATCCGGAATCATTGGAGCTGACCGCGGACCCGGAACTGATCGAACAGGTGCTGATCAACCTCCTCCGGAATGCCGTCGATGCCATCGCGGATTCGCCCCAGCGGGTCATCTCTCTGACTGGGAGGATGGGTGAAAGCGGCCATCCTACAGTTGAGGTTCATGACTCCGGACCCGGGATCTCCAAAGACATGCAGGACAGAATCTTCGTCCCCTTCTTCACGACCAAACCGGAAGGCTCCGGCATCGGTTTGAGCCTTTCCCGGCAGATTATGCGCCTCCATAACGGCTCTATCCGCGTAAGTTCAGAAGTCGGGAAGGGCTCCTCATTCATTCTGAAATTCTGACGCCCCCCTCCACTCGTTACGCGAACCACCGGAAAAACGCAAAAAGGGGTCCAATTACGGAACTCCCCGAGAATTCGTGTCGTTACGACCTCGAATCATCCCCCAACCAACCAATCTCGGAGGCACCGTGAAACACCATCATTGGGAAAACCTGCTTGCACTTGGCCTATGCCTGCTTTTCATGGCTGCACAGAGCAACGCGCAACGGAAAGCCGGCATGATGATGCTGGTCGAACGGGGGAAAGGCCTCGTCCAATTTGGGGGATGCAATGACTGCCATTCACCGAAGGTCATGACTCCAGAAGGACCGGCCGTCGACACCACGAAGCCGCTGTCCGGATCACCATCTTCCATGTCCATCCCCGAGCTCCCGCAGAACGTTCTTGG
>DATJPR010000022.1:0-2442 GCA_035506295.1 Bacteroidota bacterium
CACTGTGTTCCGGCAGGTCGTTGCTTCGTTCCCCGCGACGCCGTCGGGAATTGATGCACGGTATCATGAAGCCGAATTGTACGAGAAGGAAAACCTGATTGACTCAATGCTCGTGCGCGGGAAACAGTATCTGGATGCCGCTCCCGAGGGACGATACTGCGCGATCCTCCTCCACGACATGGCCGCCGCAGAGCTGCAACAGGGGAAATATGCGCAAGCCGCCGACCTGTACCGCCGTCTCGCAGACGATTTCGGGTACGCGTCCGTCGCGGCGAACGCGCAATCGGATCTGGCCGGTTCCCTTCTGGCCGGAGGGAATGCGGACGAGGCGCTCCGCCTCTACGCCGGCCTTGTCCACGACCAGGAGGAGAATCCCCTGAACGATCAGGGACCCGACACCGGGCTTCTGCTCGGTCTCGCACGGGCGGAGCAACTTGCCGGCAAGAATGCCGATGCCAAGGGGCACCTGTTCCAGATTCTCGCACGGGGTCCGGAAGACAGCTCGGCGGGACAGGCATACATGCTTCTCGGCATGATCGCCAAAAGCGAAGGGTCGGCGGATGCCGCGACCGCGTATTTCAAGCAGGCGGAACATGCGTCGCCGGGCATCGCGGCCACGAAAGATGTCGCGATGCTCATGTTCGAGACCGGGAACTATTCTGACGCCATCAGGCAATTCACGGCCCTTTCCCACGACGCACAAAACGATGCCGACCGGCGGTTTTATGACGCCCACATCATCATCGCGCGCTTGAGAAGCAATGACCTTGCAGGGGCGGAGCGCGACATCGCCCAGTTCACATCCAAGTATGAGAAGCCCGAAGAGGAACTCGCCTCATTCGAGCTGGAACGGGGCAGCTATTATTTCAGAAAAGAAGACTACGCGAACGCGCAGAAGGCGTTCACGCTGGTGGCAAAGAAGTACGACGAGACATCCTCCGCGCCGACCGCACTGTACTGGATCGGCAAAACGCAACAGGCGCTGGAGAAGAACCAGGATGCGATCAACACGCTCGAGGAACTGATCAAAGATCATCCCGATGCGCAGATCGTGCCGCGTGCCCATTTCGCTCTCGGGCTGCTCTATTATGACGCGGAAAAGTGGCCGCTCTCCATTCAACACTATCGTGTCGTGGTCGACGACCCGAAGCCGGACTCCTCGCTTCTGCCGTTCGCCATCAGCAACCTGATCGAGACCTACAAAGCTGCGGGCGTGTATGACGCAGCACTTGCTCTCACGCGCAAATACCTCGAGCTCTATCCGAACAACGATGACAGCTTCGACAAAAAGATCGACATCGGGATTCTGTACGACCGGCTCGGCTACTATGACCAGGCGGTCCTACAACTTCAGGGACTTCTGGACCAGGCGGGGAGCGATCTCGAAGGGGAAATCCGCTACTACATCGCCGAGGCAAACTATAACAAGGGAGATTATCAGCAGGCAATCCTCGATTTCCTGAAGGTCCCCTACCTCGTGACGAAGAAAGGAAAGATCGACTGGACCGCCAATTCCCTGTATATGTCGGGGCAGTCTTACGAGAAAATGGGCCGCTATGACCAGGCGCTCGTGATGTACAAGCAAATTGTTGATCGGCCGGGAATTGACGAGACATTTAAGGCCGCCGCGAAGAAGGAGATCGACCGTGTGAAGCTTGTTCTCCAGAAACCCCCGAGCGCGCAATGATCGAACAGTACATCGAACGCACCTGCGGGTCCCTTCAGGAAAAGCTCGGCGACCGGGGAAGCGTCGCTGTCAGTCAGCTGAAGGCCTTTCTGCCGGCGGACGCCCTTGCGTGGTGCAAAGCGGATGCCACAGAGCACTTGACGCGCGAGTGGAAAGAGCACGGCTCCATGCTCCGCATCATGAACGCGAGCGCGGAGAATCGGCGCGTCGCACGGGCGGCCCTGTCATCGATGGTCCCGTTCTTTCTGTACGAGTTTCCTGATGCCTTCGGCGCCATCCGGCAGGCGATCACCTTCGCTGAAGGGTACACCCGCACACCGAGACAGGCGCTGACACAGCAGGTCTTTCGTGACGCTTCAACCGTGTCGGGAGAGATCCTGCAGATCCGTCTGGCGGCGGCCGTCGAATATCGGTACCTCCCGACCTTGCTCGTGCGGAATCTTGCCTTCCGACCGCAAATCTCCCGCGAAGAATTTGAGGCCTCTCTCCAGGCGATCGATGACGCGGCCATGCGTCAACACAACCCCGATGAATTCGCGCGCCTCATGAGCCCGATCCTCCGCTGGTCCGCCCTCTCGGGTGGAGACCCGCAATGCATCCCGGTCGACTCGCTGCTCGATTTCCTCGCGGATAAACGGCTGCAGGTTTTGCGCGACTATGTGGCTTCGATTGCGCGGATCAGGACCCGAACGGCAATGGATTTCCAGGAAATTGCCTCGCTTGTCCGGGACATCGAAGTCAAGGATGTGACTGTT